>NC_016621.1:0-282500 GCF_000236405.1 Blattabacterium sp. (Cryptocercus punctulatus) str. Cpu
ATGGGTTTAGTTGATTTTATCAATAATTTATTTAATCAAGAAATTGCTATAGATCTAGGTACCGCAAATACTCTTATCATGCATAACAATAAGGTTATTGTAGATTTACCTTCAATAATTGCTATAGATGTTAGAACTAAAAAAGTATTAGCTGTAGGAGAAGAAGCAAAAAAAATGCAAGGAAAAACACATGATAATATTAAAATATATAAACCATTAAAAGATGGAGTTATTGCAGATTATCAAGTTGCAGAACTTATGATAAGAGAATTCATAAAAAAAGTTCCTGGTATCAATAAAAAATTTTTTACTCCATCATTAACTATGGTTATTTGTATACCATCCGGAATAACAGAAGTAGAAAAAAGAGCCGTAAAAGATTCTGCCCAACATCTTAATGCAAAAGAAGTATATTTAATTGAGGAACCCATGGCAGCCGCAATTGGTTCTGGAATATCGGTAACTAAAGCTGAAGGTAATATGATTATTGATATTGGTGGTGGAACTACAGAATGTGGAGTAATAGCTTTAGGTGGAATTGTTTGTCAAAAATCTATTAAAATTGCTGGAGATGTTTTCACTAATGATATAGCTTATTTTCTTAGAACTAAATATAATTTATATATTGGAGAAAGAACGGCAGAAAAAATTAAAATAGACATTGGAGCAGCCGCAGAATCTATTGATAATCCCCCAGAAAATATTCGTATACAAGGAAGAGATTTACCTACAGGAAAACCTAAAGAAATGAATCTTTCTTATAAAGAAACTATTCCTGCTCTTGATAAATCTATTTTACGTATTGAAGATGCAGTTATGGAGACTCTTTCTAGTACTCCACCAGAACTTGCTGCAGATATTTATAACACGGGGATATATATGGCTGGTGGGGGGTCTCTTTTAAGAGGTTTAGATAAAAGAATCTCTAAAAAAACTGGACTTTCTGTTTCTTTAGTAGAAGATCCTTTGAGAGCAGTAGTAAAAGGAACAGGGGTAGCTTTGAAAAATATTGATAAATTTACATTTTTAATGAAATAATGAAATCTAGAATATTATTATGCGTGATTTTTTTTTAAAATGGCGTTTTTTTATTTTATTTATTTTATTAGAATCTACAGCACTTTTTCTCTCTTTTTCAAAAAATAATTTTCATCAAAATATTGATACTGGTTCTTCTAATTTTATTATTGGAAATATTTATAAATCTATTTATAGATTACGTCGTTATTTTTTTTTAGATATTGAGAATGAAAAACTTATAAATGAAAATGCAAAATTACGTCATTTTATTATATCCTCGAAAATAAAAAAAATTACTAAAGATTTTAAAAAAAAAAATATCGATTATTTACAACAATATATTTATACACCTGTAAAAATTATAAATAATAGTATATATGAACAGGAGAATTATATAACTATTAATAAAGGAAGTTTAGATGGAATTAAAACAGATATGGGGATAATATTATCTTATGGAATAGCTGGAATAATTATAAAAACTTCACCACATTTCAGTATAGCTATTTCACTTTTGAATCCAAAAATTAAAGTTAATGCTAGATTAAAAAAAAATAAATATTTTGGAACGGTAAGTTGGGATGGGCTGGACCATGAATATATTGTTTTATATGATATTCCTAGGCATTCTATTTTTTATAAAGGAGAAATAGTAGAAACAGATGGAAAATCTTCAACTTTTCCTGAAGGAATACCGATTGGGAGAGTTACTTGTTATAAATTTGATGAAAAATATGCAAATTATGTAATAAAAGTAAAACTTTTTGAAAATTTTTCTACTCTAGAAAATGCTTATGTTGTGAAAAATTTATTCAAAAAAGAATGGAATAATATTCAACTTTATAAAGTTGAACATGAACAATGAATTTTATTTTTATTAGAATATTTTTCATATATGTTTTTTATATTTTTTTTCTTTGTTTAATTCAAATATCAATATTGAATCCTATATTTTTTGGATGGTATACTTATATTTATATACTTTTTATATTAACATATCCATATCATGGAAATAAATCTATATTTTTGTGTTTATCTTTTATAATTGGATGGATTATAGATAATTGTATGAACACTGGTGGGAATCATGCTTTTTCTACTACTTTTTCTGCTTTTTTTAGATTAAAATTACTTCAATTTTTTGACGGAAAAAATTTTCTAACAAGAAGTGATTTTTCGATTTATGAATTACCATTTATTCGAAAAATACTTTATATATTTTCATTAGTTTTGGCTCATCATTTTTCATTATTTATATTAGAAGTATTTAAAATTTCTTTTTTTAATAAAATTATTTTATTGAAAACTATATTTAGCAGTATTTTTACTACAATTTTATGTATGGTATATTTTTTTTTTAGAAAAATTAAAAATTGAAAAAATTACATATATTTTATATTTTATTAAGTTCTATAGGTTTAATTTTTATAATTAGATTATTTTATCTACAAATATATACTGAAAAGTATATTTTAAATGCATTTAATACATCTATTAAACAAGAAATTATTATTCCTGAAAGGGGCTCTATTTTTGATAGAAATAATAATTTATTAGTATTTAATAAGTCTATTTATGAATTAATAGTAGTCCCCATGTTAATAGATGAAAATTTTAATATCATAGAATTCTGTAATCTTCTAGGAATAAAAAAAGATACTTTTCATAAAAATTTAAATAAAGCAAAAGCTTATTCTAAATATTTACCTTCTGTTTTTATTCCTTTTATTTCAAAGGAAAAATTTGCTACTATACAAGAAAAACTTTATAAATATAAAGGATTTGATTGGACTAAACGTTCTCTTAGAGATTATAAAGTAGAAAGTTCGGCAAATATTTTAGGATATATAGGCGAGGTAAATCAAAAAAATATTAAAAAAGAATCGAATTATTATCAAATGGGAGATTTTATAGGATGGGCTGGAGTAGAAAAATCTTATGAAAAAATATTAAGAGGAAAAAAAGGAATAAAATATTGGATTAAAGATAGAAATGGATGTATTATAGAAAGTTATAATAATAAAAAAAATAATGTAAAATCTATTAGTGGAAATGATATTTCTTTAACTATCGATTGGAATCTACAAAAATATGCAGAACAATTAATGTATCAAAAAAAAGGTGGAATAGTAGCTATTAATCCTAAAAATGGAGAAATATTATCTTTAGTATCCAGTCCAATTAATAATCCTAATTTATTCGTAGGGATACATCGTTCTAAAGAATTTAAAAGATTAATTAAAAATACAATAGATTATCCATTATTTGATAGAACGACACAAGCACGTTATCCTCCCGCATCACCATTTAAATTGTTAACAGAATTAGCAGGTCTTCAAATGGGTGTAGTAAATACAAAAACCCATTTTATATGCTATAATGGATTTAAGTTTGGAAAAAAAAGAATTCATTGTCATTCTGGATATCATAGATTTCCAATAGGGATAGAAACTGCTGTTGCTGTATCTTGTAACAATTACTTTGCACAAGTTTATAAACGTGTAATTGAAAAATATCCAAAAAATATAACGAAAAGTGTTAATGAATGGTGTGAAATTATTAAAAGTTTTGGATTTGGAAATTATTTGTATAATGATTTAGCTACTGGAGAAAAAGGAATGATCCCATCTGGAGATTATTACAATAAAAAATATGGATATTCCAAATGGAATGCTCTTACTATTATTTCAAATAGTATTGGACAAGGAGAAATTAATGTAACTCCTATTCAATTAGCTAATATGGTTTGTGCTATAGCAAATAAAGGTTTTTTTTATACTCCACATATTGTAAAATATATTAATAATCAACCTATTTCTAATTTAAACTATACTTTTGCTAAATATACTAAAGTAAAAAGTAAGTATTTTGATTACATTATTCATGGTATGGAAAAAGTTTTTGCAATTGGAACTGGAAAAAGTTTTAAATCTTCAGATATTAGAATGGCTGGAAAAACAGGTACTGCACAAAATTTTATTAAAATTAATCATAATACTATTACTCTTCCTGATCACTCTGTTTTTATTTTATTTGCTCCAGTAGAAAATCCTAAAATAGCTATTTCAGTTATAATAGAAAATGGTGGATTTGGATCTCGTTGGGCAGGCCCTATAGCTAGTCTTATTGCAGAAAAATATATTAATAATAATGTATATAGAAAAAATCTTGAGAAAAAAATAATGAATTCAGGGTTAAAAATAGTATACGATTCTATAGCAAAGATGAAAGGTTATAATAAAAAAAATACAAAATATTCTATTGATAAAAAGAAATAAAACATTATTAGTAAATATTGATTGGTGGATTGTAATAATTTATATTTTTATGATTTTTTTTGGATATATGAACCTATGTTCTGTTTCTTATGAAAAAGCGGAAAAACAATTGATATGGATTATATTTAGTTTTATTTTCATATTTATAGTTTTTTTATTTAAACCAATACATTATAAATATTTTTCTCCATTATTTTTTTTATTTACGTTATTTCTTTTGATCGGCGTATTTTTTTTTGGTAAAAATATAAATGGATCAAAATCTTGGTATGTTTTTGGTCCTATTAGTTTTCAACCTTCTGAATTATCTAAAATTTCGACTTCTTTGATGATAGCTCGTATTATGAGTCAAGAAAATATTCAAAAAAATAAAAATACATTATTATATATATTTATAATAGTAATATTACCTACATTATTCATATTTTTTCAACCTGATCCAGGTACTTCTATAGTTTTTTCTTCATTTATTCTAACTTTATATAGAGAAGGATTATCTGTAATTTTTATATTTTATCTATTATTTTTAGTTTTTTTATTCGTACTTTCGTTAAACATTTCACCTTGTATCCTTGTATTCTTTCTTTTTTTTATTTTTATACTGATTCTTTTTTTAAAAAAAAAAACCATAAATGATTTATTATTTTCTATTTTTTTCTTTATAATTTTTTCTACTTTTGTTTTTGTATCTCCATTTTTTTATAAAAAATTATTGAAAAAACATCATAGAGATAGAATAAATATCCTATTTAAAAACGAATTTGATAAAAAATATAGAGAAAATATAGGATATAATCTTTTATATTCCAAAACTGCTATTGGATCTGGAAAATTTTTTGGAAAAGGATATCAAAAAGGGACCATTACAAAAGGAAAATTTGTTCCTGAACAACATACAGATTATATTTTTTGTACTGTAGGAGAAGAATGGGGATTCATAGGAAGTTTTATTATAATTATATTTTATTTATGGTTTATTAGTCGGATTTATTTTTTATCTGAAAGGCAAAAAGATATTTTTGGAAGAATTTTTGGATATTCTGTAGGAAATATTTTTTTTATCCATATTATCCTAAATTTAGGAATGGTTATGGGTTTATTTCCAACAATAGGAATCGTTTTCCCATTTTTTAGTTATGGAGGATCTTCTATTTGGTCTTTTACTGTTTTACTATTTATTTTTATTCGATTAGATTCTTCAGATCAAACTAATTTAATCTGAAATATAATATGAAATACATATTAATGAAAAGGTCTTTTTTTTACCATACCACCTTGCGTATTTTTAATATTTTGTGTAATAATAAAAGCTTTAGAATCTATTTTTTCTATTTCTATTTTAAGTTTATTTATTTCTAAACGAGTGACTATTGTATATATAATATTCAATTTTTTCATATTATATCCACTTTTTCCATTATAAATGGTTACTCCAAATCCTAGTTTTTTAATCATCTGATGTATTTTTTTTGATTTATCAGTTATAATAGTAACACTGGTATATTCTTCTATTCCATCTATAATAAAATCAATAGTTTTAGCTGCTACTAAATAACTTAATATTGAATAAAAAGCGGATTCTATTGATAGATAAAAAGAAGATATTAAAAAAATGGAAATATTAATTAATATGATAATATCACTTACAGAAAAATAACTTATTTTTCTACTTACATAAATAGCGAATACTTCAGTGCCATCTAAAACTCCACCGCCCCTAATAGTTAATCCTATTCCTGAACCTATAAAAAATCCTCCAAAAATAGAAGCTAACATTTTATCTTTTGTTAAAATTGGAAAATTAATAGTTATTAAAACTAATGATAATAAAAACATAGAAATCAAAGTTTTTATAGCAAAATCATGTCCTATATGTTTATATCCTAAAATAATAAAAGGAAAATTTAAAAAAATTAATAAAAATTGTAATTTTAATGGAGTTAGCATATTTAACAGTAAAGAAATACCCATTATTCCTCCATCTATAAAAGAATTTGGAATAAGAAAACTTTCTAATCCAAAAGCAACACTATTTATCCCTAAAAAAATTTGTAGTATATATTTAAGATTTTTCAAAAAATTTGTATATTTCATTAGAATTTTTTTTTTGATTAAAATTATTAAATAAATAGGGGCTGATTTTGGAATAGACAGCAAGATTATTTATGAAGGATAGCATACCGTGTCACGTAAGGTATTACACGTAAATAAAAGCGTTACAAATATATAAATGGCGAAAAACAATACGCTTTTGCTGCTTAATGAAATATCATTATAGCTTAATCTGTAAGATACAGAAGTAAAATATCTCTCAGTAATTTTTCTTATAGTTTCTGATATAGAGGTACTCAAAATATAAGGATTAGAAAATGGATGATTCTAAAGTTTTCTAATTATAATTTTGGAATCTAGGATTTTATTTTGGATCCAAAGTCCGATTTTAATCTGAAAAAATAAGCTTTGGATAAGTATGTAGAATTCCTTTATAATATTTGTTTGGACACGGGTTCGAATCCCGTCAGCTCCACTTTTTATACAAAAATTTATTTTTAAATTGCATTATAAATTATTTTTTTTCTATAGTATACTTTCTGGAATTTTATTGGGATTAGGATGGCCTACTAATGGGAATCCCTTATTTTTATTCATAGCTTTTATTCCTTTATTATATATAGAAGAAAGTTTGAGTAATTCTTTTTTCTATTCCAAAAAAATTATCTTTTTAATTTTTATATTTTCTTTTCTTAGTTTTTTAATCTGGAATGCGATTTCTACATGGTGGTTATCTTATGCAAAAAGACCTAATGGTGATTTTGCGATAGAAGCTTATTTAATTCCTGTATTTTGTAATGCTTTTTTTATGTCAATGGTATTCATTTTTTTTTCATGGATAAAAAAAAGTGTAGACAATAAAAAGATAGGATATATATTCTTAATTTGTATATGGATATCATTTGAAAAAATGCATTTAGAATGGGAATTATCTTGGCCTTGGTTAAATTTAGGAAATGGATTTTCTAATCATATTGATTGGATACAATGGTATGAATATACGGGATCTTTAGGGGGTAGCATTTGGATATGGAGTGTTAATATAGGATTAATGAATTCTATTATAGAATATCAAACAAATAATAATCAACTAAAATTATACAAAAAAATTTTTATAAATGTAGGAAAAATATTTTTACTAATTTTTATTTCAAACTATATATATTTGAAATATGAAGAAAAAAATGATGGATCTGTAGAAGTATTCATTTTACAACCTAATATTGATCCATATTATCAGAAGTATAAAATTTCTACGGATAAATTAATTTTTCGATTGAAAAAATTAATGGATAAAAAAATATCTTTTAAAAAAAAAACATTTATTATAGCTCCAGAAACAGTTTTACCTGGAAAAGGTAAAAAAATTTCTATGGAAAATATCGAAAAAGATAGAACTATTTCAATATTTAGAAATTATCTCAGTAGATTTTATCCAAAAACCGTATTTATTACAGGAGTAGAATTATATGCTTTATATCATAAATGGAATAGAAGTAAAACTTCTACTCCCATTTTTTTGGAATATGAAAATAATATACGATGGTTGGATTTATTTAATTCTATAATTCAAATTGGGGGATCTGAAAATACAAAAATTCATCATAAATCAAAACTAGTACCAGCTGTAGAAACTTTTCCTTATAAAAAAATTCTTTGCCCTATATTAGGGGATATTTTACTTAATTTTGGAGGAAGTATAATGGAACATGGAAAATCAAAAGATCCTTTTTCCGATATATTTATACATCCTAATTTTGGAATTAAAGTAGTTCCTATCATTTGCTATGAATCTATTTTTGGAGAATACGTATCTAAATTTATTAAAAAAAATAATGCGGATTTTATAGTAATAATAACTAATGATGGATGGTGGGGTAGATCACAAGGATACAAACAACACCTTTATTATGCTCGTCTTAGAGCAATTGAAAATAGAAAGTATATAGCTAGATCTTCCAACACAGGAGTATCTTGTTTTATTAATGAAAAAGGAGAAATAATTTCTTCTATTCCTTATGGAAAAAAGGGAATATTATCCGATAAAGTTATCATTAATAGAAGGATGACCTTTTATACAAAAAATGGAGATTATCTTGCTAAGATAAGTTTATTAACAGTAATAATAATTTTCATTTATACAACAATATTTCGTTTTTATATAAAAAATAAGATTTGAATATTTATTTTTTTTTATACATTTTTATTTTTTGATAAGATTTTCCTATATAATTTATGATATCTTCCGCTATTATAGATTCTTCATTTTTTTCTATTGAAGCTATATCTCCTGCTAACCCATGTAAGTATACCCCCATAATACAAGATTGTTTGGGTGTATATCCTTGAGCTAATAAACCCGTAATCATTCCACTTAATACATCTCCACTTCCTGCGGTAGCCATTCCTGGATTTCCAGTGCTATTAAAATAAAGATTTCCATTAGGAGTTGAAATAACTGTATGTGCTCCTTTTAATACAATGTAAATTTTATATTTTTTAGAAAATTTTTTTAATAATTTTAATTTTTGATAATCATTTTTCCATGGACCACATAATCTTCTAAATTCTTTTGTATGTGGAGTAAAAATAGTTTTTTCTGGTATAAAATTTATTATTTTGAATCGATTGGCTAATATATTTATGGCATCAGCATCTATGACCATAGGTATTTTATTTTTTTTATTTTTTAAAAAAAAAGATTCTAATGCATATGCAGTTATAGTTTTTTTTCCCATACCCATTCCTATACCTATCGCATTTACATGAATATTAATAGGTATATTACTTATAAATTTATCTTCGGAATCTGTATTTATAATAGCTTCTGGTATGAGAATTTGTAAAATTTGATATCCACAACGTGGTACATATATACTCAATTTTCCAATACCAATTCGAAAACTTGCTTTTGAAGAAAGAGCCATAGATCCAATCATTCCATGATATCCTCCAATAAGTAGTCCATGACCATAGGTACCTTTATGAGAAAATTTTTTTCTTTTTTTATATATGGATTTAATAAAAATATCATCGATATAAAAATTTTTTACATACATTTCATTTGTATATGATTTTTTATATCCAATATTCAATAAATGCCATTTTCCAATATAGTTAGCATAATCTGATAAAAAAAAAGGTAATTTAGGACTTTTAAAAGTTAATGTATGAGTAGCTTTTATAATTCCTTCAAAATTATTTTGATTTTTTTCCATAAAAAGGCCTGATGGAATATCTATAGAAATAACGGATATAAATTTATTTTCATTAATATAATTAAAAAAAGATTTCCAATATTTTTTTATAGGTCTATTCAATCCAATTCCAAAAATTGCATCAATAAGTAGACTATCTTTATTATCTAAAAAAATAGGAAATTCTTCTCCCTCATGAATAGTTTTCAATTTTATTCCTCCATATTTTAGTATTTTATTTTTATTAATGATAAATTCTGGAGAAAAATGATTAGAAATATTAAGAATATATATAGTTATTACCGTACTATTCCCATATTGTTTAGATAACATTCTTGCTAAGGAAAGTCCATCTCCACCATTTTTTCCATTTCCTGCTAATAGTATAACTTTTTGAATATTATGATAATTATGAATAATCCAATTTAAACAACTTTTTGCAGATCTTTCTATTAATTCTATAGAAGAAATATCTTCGTTATCAATACAATATTGATCTATTTTTTTAATTTGATTTAACGAAAGAATTTTCATTTTTTGAAATGAATTTATTATTTTTGATTAAACAAAAATAAAAATAATATATATAAAACGATAAATTTAGATGTCCGAGTATAATTTAATTCTTCCATCCATGGGTGAAAGTATAGCTGAGGCTACTATTATTCGTTGGTTAAAAAAAGAAGGAGATTATATAAAAAAAGAAGATTTATTAGTAGAAATTTCTACGGATAAAGTAGATTCGGAAATTACTTCTCCAGTAAATGGAATACTGAAAAAAAAATTATTTTCTACAAATGAAGTAGCTAAAGTAGGAAGTTCTATAGCTATTTTAGAAATAGAAGATAAAGAAATTTATCTAGAAAATAAAAAACGATTTTATTCCCCTTTTGTACGTACCATTGCTAAACAAGAAGGGATTAATTTTGATGAATTAGAATTTATAGAAGGTACTGGAAAAAATGGAATAATTAATAAAAATGATATTATAAAATATATTAAAAATAAAAAAGAAAAAAAAATAGTTAGGAAAAATGATACTATTTTATCTCCTACTTATTGTATCATAAATAATAATCAGCAGAATAACGAAGATGAAAACGAAACTATAGTAGAAATGGATAGAATTCGTAAAATAACTTCATCTCATATGGTTACTAGTAAAAAAATATCTGCTCATGTAACATCTTTTGTTGAAGCTGATGTTACAAACATAGTCAAATGGAGAGATAAAATGAAGGATATTTTTAAGAAAAATACAGGAGAAAAATTGACTTTGATGTCTATATTTGTAGAATGTGTAGTGAAAGCTATAAAAGATTTTCCTATGATAAATATATCTGTCAATGGAACTAATATTATAAAAAAAAAAAATATTCATATAGGATTAGCTATAGCATTACCTAATGGTAATCTCATTGTTCCTGTGATTAAAAATGCAGATTCTTATAGTTTGGGGGGATTAATCAAAATTATCAATAATTTAATAAAAAGAGCTAAATCTAATCAATTAAAACCTGAAGAAACTCAAGGAGGTACCTATACTATTAGTAATATAGGAAGTTTTGGAAATCTATTTGGAACTCCTATTATACATCAACCTCAAGTTGCTATTATGGGAATAGGATTAATACAAAAAAAATTATCTGTTATAGAAAAACCAGAAGGAGATTTTATTGGAATAAGACATAAGATTTATTTATCTCATTCTTATGATCATCGTGTAATAGATGGTATCCTCGGAGGTGGATTTGTTAAAAAAGTTGCCTTATATTTAGAAGAATATAAATGTTATACAACAATAATATGAAAATAAATTTTGATGTATTTATCGAAATTCCTAAAGGAAGTAGAAATAAATATGAGTTTGATAAAAAAAATAATTTAATTCGATTAGATCGGGTATTGTACTCTCCTATGAGTTATCCAACAGATTATGGTTTTATTCCAAAAACTCTTTCAAAAGATGGAGACCCATTAGACGTTTTAGTTTTTTTAACTGAACCAACTATTCCAGGATGTTTGATCAGAGTAAAACCAATTGGTATTTTTTTTATGACTGATGAAAATGGAGAAGATGAAAAAATTATTTCTGTTCCTATTTCAGATCCAAATTATAATATAATTAACGATATTGATGAAATTTCTTTTCATGCTAAAAAAGAAATTGAACATTTTTTTCTAGTATATAAAGATTTAGAAAATAAGAAAGTGATCATAGGTGATTGGAAAAATAAAGATATAGCAATTTCTATTTATAAAGAATCTTATTTAAGATATAAAAATCATAAAGATTAATGTATATTTTTTTATATATTCAATTCTTTTAACTTTTTTTCTTTTAAAAAAGATGGAGAATTAACCATAATATCTTTTCCAGAATTATTTTTTGGAAAAGCAATAAAATCTTTTATATTCCCTTTTCCTTCCAAAACAGATAATAATCTATCTAATCCAAATGCAATTCCTCCATGAGGAGGGGCACCATATTCAAGAGCTTTAATTAAAAAACCAAATTCAGATTTTATTTCTTTTATGGATAATCCTAAATGTTTGAAAATTAAATTTTGTATTTTTTTATCATGAATACGTATAGATCCACCACCTATTTCTACACCATTAATAATTAAATCATAGGATTTAGAACGAATATTACCTGGAAATTTTTCCAATAAATGTATATCTTCTTTTTTTGGACTAGTAAAAGGATGATGAAAAGACCTATATCTTTGGAATTTTTCATTCCATTCTAAAAGAGGTAAATCTATAATCCATAAAGGTTTAAATATTTGATAATTTTTTAGAATATTTAAGCAATTTGATATATCTATACGTAATTTATTAAGTTTTATTTTTGTTTGTATTTTTTTTTCAAAAAAAATAAATAATAAATCACCAGGATTAGAATCTATATTATTTATAATTTTCACTAAATTTTCTCTAGTAAATAATTTTTTTTTTGAATAAAAAAATGTTTTATCAGGAAAAAATTTTACCCAAAAAATTTCTTTATCTTCTATTTTGGATTGTTTAATCGATTTGATTATTGAATGAATTTGATCATATGTATAATGACTGCATTTTAGTACGTTAATTACTATTATAAATTTTTTTTTTTGAAAATATTCAAATTCATTTTTTTGAATAAAATTATTTATATCTAAAATTTTTATTATAAAACGGAGGTCCGGGGTTTCAGTTCCATATTTTGTCATTGCGTCAGAATAAGTAATACAAGTAAAAGGTTCTAATTGAATATTTTTTATTTTTTTGAATATATATTTAATAAAATATTCAAAAAAAAGAAGAATTTCATTAACCTCTACAAAGGACATTTCACAATCTATTTGTGTAAATTCAATTTGACGATCAGAACGAGAATCTTCATCTCGAAAACATTTTACAATTTGAAAATATTTATCTATTCCTCCTATCATCAATAATTGTTTAAATAGTTGAGGAGATTGAGGTAAAGAATAAAATTTACCGGAATGAATTCTAGAAGGAACTACAAAACTTCTAGCTCCTTCTGGAGTATGGTTTATCAATAAAGGAGTTTCTATCTCTATAAATCCATTTTTAGAAAGAAAATTTCGTATTTCTATAGATATCTTATGACGAAGTATCAAATTATTTTTTATAGGATTTCTTCGGATGTCAAGATATCTATATTTCATACGACATTCTTCATCTCCATCTGTTTTATCTTCTATAATAAAAGGTGGGAGAATAGATGGATTCAATATTTCTAATTTAGAAACTAAAATTTCTATTTCTCCTGTAGATATATTGTAATTTTTAGATTTTTTTTTTACTACTTTTCCATTAACTTTAATGAGAAATTCTTTTCCTAAATCAAAGTGATTTTGTATTAAATTTTTTGAAAAAACAAGTTGTATTATTCCAAAATAATCTCTAATATCTATAAAAATTAAGGATCCTAAATTTCTTATTTTTTGAATCCAACCAGATAAAACAACTTTTTTACCAATATCTTTTTTACATAATTCTCCGCAATTATGTGTTCGGTAAAGCATATTAACTTTTTTTATTATTAGTAGTAGATAATTCTTCATAAACCTCAACGATATCTCCATGTCTAATATTATGATAATCTTTGATTCCTAAACCACATTCATATCCTTTAGATACTTCTTTAACATCTTCTTTAAAACGTTTTAAAGAAGTCAATTCCCCATTTTGGAATATAACTATTCCATCTCTAATTAATCTTACTTTTCCTTGACGTAATAATTTTCCTTCTATTACCATGCATCCAGCTATATTACCAGTTTTTGAAATTTTAAAAATTTCTCTTATCTCTGCATTTCCTAATATTTTTTCTCTTATTTCAGGAGATAACATTCCATCCATAGCTTCTTGAAGATCATTAATAATATTGTATATAATTGAATAAGTACGTATTTCTATATCTTCTTTTTTTGCTATATTTTTAGATCCATTATTTGGACGAACATTAAATCCTATTATAACGGCATCTGAAGCACTCGCCAATAATACATCGGATTCTGTAATTTGTCCTACTCCTTTATAGATAATATTAACCATAATGGTATTTGTAGATAATTTTTGTAATGCATCCGAAATAGCTTCTACAGAGCCATCTACATCACCTTTAAGAATTATTTTTAATTCTTTAAAATCCCCTAAGGCAATCCTTCTTCCTATTTCATCTAATGTTAGATGTTTTTGAGATCGTATATTTTGTTCTCTTTGTAATTGCTCTTTTCTTGAAGCTAATTGTTTAGCTAGTTTTTCATCTTTAAAAACTTTAAATTTATCCCCAGCAGTAGGTGCCCCATTTAATCCTAATATAGTAATGGGTTTGGAAGGTCCTGCTGAATGAATAGATTTTCCACGTTCATCTAAAATATTTTTTACTTTTCCATGATTAATTCCTGCTAATACATAATCTCCTATTTTTAATGTTCCACCTTGCAAAAGAATGGTAGTAATATAGCCTCTACCTTTATCTAAAGAAGCTTCTATAACTGTACCTACAGCAGGTTTATTTGGATTTGATTTTAAATCTAATAATTCTGATAATAAAAGTACTTTTTCCAATAATTTATCCACTCCAGTTCCTAATTTTGCGGATATTTCTTGAGACGGATATTTTCCTCCCCATTCTTCTACTAAGAAATTTAAATTAGCTAATTGTTCTCGAATTTTATCAGATTTTGCATTTGGTTTATCCATTTTATTGAATACAAATATCATAGGAACATTAGCTGCTTGGGCATGACTAATAGCTTCTTTTGTTTGAGGCATGACTTGATCATCTACTGCAATAACTATAATCGCAATATCTGTAATTTGTGCTCCTCTTGCACGCATAGCTGTAAATGCTTCATGACCTGGAGTATCTAAAAAAGTTATACTTTGATTATTAGCACATTCTACACTATAAGCTGCTATATGTTGAGTAATTCCACCAGCTTCACCTGCAATTACATTAGTATTTCTAATATGATCCAATAAAGAGGTTTTTCCATGATCTACATGCCCCATTACAGTAATAATAGGAGGTCTATTTTGTAGATTTTCTTCTAAATCTTTATCATCTTGAATCATTTCTTCTAAATCTAATCCTACAAATTCTACATTATATCCAAATTCATCTGTCACTAGTGTTATTATTTCTGCATCTAATCGTTGATTCATAGTAACCATAATTCCTAAAGACATACAAGAAATAATTACATCTGTTGCATTTACATTCATCATAGATGATAATTCATTTACAGTTGTAAATTCAGCTATTTTGAGTGTTTTTTCTTGTTTTTTATTTTCTATTTCATTTTGAAGAATTCTTTTTTCTTTTTTGTATTGACGTTTTTCTTTTCTAATTTTTGAAGCTTTTGATTTTATCCCTTTTGAAGAAATTTTTTCTAAAGTTTCTTTAATTTGTTTTTCAATTTGATCTTTTGTAATTCCAGATTTTTGTGAATTTTTTTTATTTTTTGATTTTTCAATTTTTTTATAAGAAGAATGGGTAAAATAAATTTTTTTTTCTTTTTCCTGTTTTTTCTTTACAGGAATATTTTTCATATCTTCAACAAAAATTTCTTTTTTAATTCTTTTTCGTTTTTTTTTAATTTTATCTTCTAGTCTTATTCGTTTTTTTTCAAATTGAGATAAATCAATCCTATCTCCTGTTAACATAACTCCATCTAATTTTTGATAGATTGTATCTATATGTTCAGGTTTTTTATCTTTATTATGAATGGATTTAAAAGAATCAGGTTTTTTATTTATTTCTCTAATTTTATTATTAAAATCCTTTTTTTTTTCTGTAAAAAATTCTTTTTTTCCATGTTTTTTTTCTAGTGTATCTATATTTATTTTTCCTATTTTTTTAAAAACAATTAAATTTTCTGATTTTGCACGAATGATTTTAGGAGAATATTTTGATTTTAATAATTCTTTTTTTATTTTCTCTTTTTCTATTTGTTTTTGCAAAAAAACTTTTTCAGAAGCATCTCGTATTTCTTTATAAGTTTTAAATTCTCGTACAATAAATTTGTATATTTTTTCTTCTATTTTTGCATTAGGATTATTTTCTATTTTAATTCCTTTTTTTTTCAAAAAATTAACGACTCTTTTTAAGGAAATATTAAATTTAGTCAATACGTTTTTTAATCTGATTTTATCAGTCATAATAATAAAAATAAAGATAAAAATTATTTATCTATAAAAAATTAGATATTTATATTATTTAATTCCTCTTCAAATTCTTTTTTTAAAATAAAAATTACTTTTTTGATAATTTTTTCTTCAAGATTAGTTCTTTTACTGAGATCGTTATTTCTATAATTTAAAATAGATTTTGCGGTATTTAAACCAACTTGATGAAATTTTTCAATAACTTTTGGTTCTATTTCATCAGAAAATTCCGTTAATTCTACATCATCTTCATAAGGAAAATCTCTAAATATATGAATTTTATATCCAGTTAATTGACTGGCTAATCGGATATTTTGCCCACCTCTACCAATAGCTTTGGATATTTCTTCTAATTTTACATATACATTTACATATTGGTGATCTTCATTTACTTCCATCATGGAAATTTTAGCTGGACTTAAAGCTCTTGTTATATACAATTGTATATTGGTAGTATAATTAATAACATCTATATTTTCGTTTTTTAATTCTCTAACAATAGGATGAATTCTAGATCCTTTCATTCCTACACAAGCTCCAACCGGATCTATACGATCATCATAAGATTCTACGGAAACTTTCGCTTTTTCTCCTGGAATACGTGCTACTTTTTTCACTGTAATTAATCCTTCAGATACTTCTGGTATTTCTAATTTAAAAAGTTCTTCTAAAAAAGCTTCGTCTTTTCTGGTCAAAATTGCCAAAGGTTTACTATCTTTCCAATCTACTTTTTTTACCAATACTTTAACAGGATCCCCTTTACGAAAAAAATCATTTGGAATTTGTTCTTGTTTAGGTAGAACCATTTCATTTTGTTCATCATCTTTCATTATAATTTGTTTAGGTAAAATATGATATACTTCTACATTAATAATTTCTCCTATTTTATTTTTAATTTTTTTATAGGTGTTAGTATTATCATATTCATTTACTTTTGAAAGTAAATTTTGTCTTAGAGATAAAATAGCTCTCCTCCCTATAGATTTCAATTCTACTTTTTCGGTGACTTCTTCTCCAATTTCAAAATCCATTTCTATTTTACGGGCTGTAGATAATTCTATTTCTTTATTTGGATCTTTTACAGTCCCATTTTTAACTACTATACGATTTCTCCAAATTTCTAAATCTCCTTGATCTGGATTAACAATAATATCATAATTTTTAGAAGAATCATATTTTTTTTTTAATACACATCTTATAGAATCTTCTAGTATGGCCATTAAACTTACTCTATCTATGTTTTTTGCATATTTAAAATCTGAAAAAGAATCTATTAAAGCTTCATTATCCATAATTTTTAAATTTAAAACTTAAATCAAAATTTTTTATCTTTTATATTTTATAACGTAATTCAATATCTATTATATTCTTCAATATACCAAGAAAGGATAAAATTTATTGAAAATAACTTATAATACTAAAAGAAGTTAATTTGAATAATAGAGAAATTAATCTATATTTTTTAAAAATTATTATGGAAATATTAAAAATTAATATTCAATATAAATGGATTTTTTATGAATTTACTAACAATTTTTTTTTAAAAAAATGGGGTAGTATAGCTTTTATAATAATTGGTAAAATATTTTTATTTACTGGTTTATTAATTATTTTGGAATTTATTTTTAATAAAGTAGTTCGTTTTATAGGTAGGAGGATTATAATTTCTACTCACTTTGTTTGGGATAATATATTATATGAAAATAAAGTTTTTGATAGTTTAGCACATTTTTTTCCATTATCAATTGGATTTATTTTAATCAACCCAGTTTTTAAAAACTATCCTAAAATTATTCTATATATAGAAAAAATATTTGATATATTATTTGTATTGATAATTTTACAATTTTTGATTAGAGTAGTTAATTCAATTATGAGAATTTCGACTAGTGAAAATAGTCATCAAACCATTGCAGTCCGTTCTTTTTCGCAATTATTAAAAATAATATCGGTTATGTTTTGTGTTTTGATAATTATTTCTATTTTAACAAAAAATGATCTTATTACCGTTCTTACTAGTTTAGGAGCAATAACTGCTATTGTTATACTAGTTTTTAGGGATACAATTCTAGGATTTGTATCTGGAGTCCAGATGGCTTCTACTAAAATGATTAAAGTAGGAGATTGGATAGGAATACATAAATATAGTATAGAAGGAACTGTAATAGAAATAAATTTAACTTCTGCAAAAATAGAAAATTTTGATAAAACTATTACAAGTGTACCGACTTATGATCTTATATCTACTGCAGTAACTAATTTTGAGGTAATGCGTAAAAAAAATATACGTAGAATAAAAAGATCTATTTTATTTAGTATACAATCATTTCAGTTTTGTAATTCAGAAAGTTTAGAAAAATTTCAACATTTTTATTTGATAAAAAATTATATTCATAGAAAACAAAAAGAAATAGAAATTTTTAATAAAGATAAAAATATTGATCTTAATATAAATATTAATGGAAGAAAATTAACTAACATTGGAATTTTTCGTCAATATGCATTATCATATTTACATCAACACCCTAAAATATCTCAATCAGAAACTTTGATGGTTAGACATTTGAATCCTACACCTTATGGTCTTCCGATAGAATTATATTGTTTTACGAATACTTCTGAATCTGTAAAATATGAACAAATACAAGCTAGTGTTTTTGATCATTTATTAACAGCTGCTAAAGAATTTAGCTTAAAAGTAACACAAGTAACTACAAATATTTCTCCTTAATTAAAACGATAAAAATATGGTAAAATTAAGTGTTAATTTAAATAAAATAGCAACATTAAGAAATTCAAGAGGAGGGAATATTCCCAATGTTTTACAAGTTGCGATAGATATTCAGAAATTTGGTGCGAATGGAATTACTATTCATCCACGTCCTGATGAAAGGCATATATCCTATAAGGATGTTTATGATATAAAATCTATTATTACAACTGAATTAAACATTGAAGGAAATCCTATCAATAAATTCATGAAATTAGTATTGGATATTTTACCAAATCAAGTGACATTAGTACCTGATTTAGAAAATGTAATCACATCAAATTCAGGATGGAATACAATTCTTTATCAAGATTTATTAACTGAAAAAATTAATAAGTTGAAAGATCATGGAATTCGGACTTCTATATTTTTAGATCCAAATCCAAAATTAGTTCCATTTGCGGCTAATACAGGTGCCGATAGAATAGAGTTATATACTAAAAATTTTTCGATAGGATACGCCAATAAAAAATGGGATTGTATTCAGCCTTATATTATGACAGCAAAAGAAGCTATGAATTATCATTTATTAGTGAATGCTGGACATGATTTAAATTTAGAAAATATTTCTTTTTTTATTGAAAAAATTCCAAATATAGAAGAAGTATCTATAGGTCATTCTTTGATTAGTGATTCTCTTTACATGGGATTAGAAAATACAATTCAAACTTATTTAAAAAAAATTTATAAATCTTGTAAAAAAAGTCAATAATAAAGTTAAATATTATGATTTTACATTCTAAAATTTTTGGAATTGGATTTACAATATTAGTTTTTAATGGATTATTTGATAATTGATAAAATTGGATATTTTTTGCAAAAAAAATGGATTATGATTTTATATCAAAAGATATTTTAGAATATATTCGTTATTATAATTTATTTCAAACAATATTTATAGGTCATTCTATTGAAGATAGAAAAGTTATGAAATTTTTTTTCAATTATCCATGGATTCCTAAAAAAAAAATTATAATTGTGGATCTTATTTCTAAGGTCTATTCTTCTATAAATATTATAAAAATATTATTTAAATATTAAAAAGTGTAAATTTTAATATTATTCAAAACGAGAAAAAATCTTGATTTATTTTTAAAACCATTTATTCAAAATGTAGAAGTTCAATAATTTTTTTTATTTGGAATTGAAAAAAATTATGATTCCTTTTTTTTACGTGGAGAATATTATTATATTATTCCTGAATATTTTTTTTAAAAAAAAGTATCTGATTTTTTAAACGAAAATACATAAATCTTATTTAAGTATTTTTTAAAAAAAATGACATAATTTCTAAATTTTCAAAAAAAAACAATATTATGATCTTGGATATTAAAATGATTCGAAGTTTTTATTCAAATTTAAAATTTAGAATTAGTAAAATTCGAAATAAAATAGGTCGGCCTATGAACTATTCTGAAAAAATTCTATATTCTCATATTTCAAATAAAATAAATTTAGATAATCAAAATTTTAAAGATTCTTATTTAAATTTTTTGCCGGATCGTCTAGCTATGCAAGATGCTACAGCACAAATGACTATTCTTCAATTTATGAAAACTGGAAAAAATAAAACAAAAATACCTACAACGATACATTGCGATCATCTTATAAAATCAGTCAATGGAGCAGAAGAAGATTTAAAGGAATCTATAATTGAAAACCAAGAAATTTATGATTTTTTGAAATCGGCATCTAATAAATATGGGATAGGATTTTGGAGACCTGGATCAGGAATTATTCATCAAATTGTTTTAGAAAATTATGCTTTTCCTGGAGGAATGATAATTGGAACAGATTCTCATACTCCTAATGCTGGTGGGTTAGGTATGTTAGCTATAGGAATAGGAGGGGCAGATGCCGTTGAGGTAATGTCTGGATACTTTTTAGAATTAAAAATGCCTAAAATTATTGGAGTTCATTTAAAAGGGAATCTAAATGGATGGGCCTCACCTAAAGATGTAATATTAAAATTATCTGGAATTTTAGGTGTTTCAGGAGCTAAAGGTTTTATTATTGAATATTTTGGAGATGGGATAGAAAGTATTTCATGTACAGGTAAGGCAACTATATGTAACATGGGGGCTGAAATTGGAGCTACTTCTTCTTTATTTCCATATGATCCGAAAATGAGTTTATTTTTAGATCAAAGTGGAAGAAAAGAAATATCTAAAATGGCAGATAAATTAAGCAAATTTTTAAAATCAGATAGAGAAGTATATAACAATCCATGTCAATATTATGATAAAATAATAGAAATAGATCTAAATATATTAGAACCACATATTAATGGACCATTTACTCCTGATCGTGCTATTCCAATTTCTAAAATGAAAGAAGAAGTGATTAAAAATAATTGGCCTATTAAAATAGAAGTAGGATTAATCGGATCTTGTACAAATTCTTCTTATGAAGATCTATCAAAATCCATTTCTATTATTAAACAAGCAAAAAAAAAAAGATTAAAAATTTATTCTGAATTTTTAATCACGCCAGGATCTGAAAAAGTATATCGTTTAATAAAAAAAAAAGGATTTATTTCTATTTTTCATAAAATAGGTGCAAAAATTTTTTCTAATGCTTGTGGTCCTTGCATTGGACAATGGAGTAGAAAAGAAAATAATAAAAAAAGAAAAAATACAATTATTCATTCTTTTAATAGAAATTTTTCATCCCGTAATGATGGAAATCCAAAAACACATGCTTTTATAGCATCTCCTGAAATTGTTACTGCCTTAATTTTTTCCGGATATTTAACCTTTGATCCTAGAATAGATAAATTAAAAAATGAAATAGGAGAATATATAAAATTTGAAGAGCCAAAATCTATAGATATGCCTATTTGTAAAAATTTTAATTTAAAAACGTTAGGATACGAAAACCCCGAAAAAAATGGAAAAAATCTATCTATATATATAAATCCAAAATCAAAAAGAATACAAGAATTATCTGAATTTCCTTCTTGGAATAAAAAAAATTTATTAAATATTAGACTTTTAATAAAAGTAAAAGGAAAATGTACTACAGACCATATTTCCATGGCAGGTCCATGGCTTAAATATAGAGGGCATCTTGAGAAGATTTCTGAAAATTTATTAATTGGAGCTGTTAATGCTTTTAATAATAAAATTAATGAAATAAAAAATATTTTTACAGGAAATTATGGAACAGTTCCCGATACTGCTAAATTTTATAAATTAAAAAAAATTACAACTTTAATTGTTGGAGATGAAAATTATGGAGAAGGTTCTTCAAGAGAGCATGCTGCTATGGAACCTCGTTTTTTAGGAGTTCGTATAGTTCTTGTAAAATCTTTTTCAAGAATACATGAAAATAATTTAAAAAAACAAGGAATTTTAGCTTTAACTTTTTTGCATTCTTCCGATTATTATAAAATTAAAGAAGAGGATATTTTTCATTTCTATATAAAAGATTTTCGGCCTACAAAAAATATTGATGTAGAATTAATTCATAATAATGGAAAAATAGAAAGAATAAAAGTCCAACATTCTTATAATAAAAGACAAATTCAATGGTTTATATTTGGATCTTTTTTAAATTTTATTCGAGAAAAAAAATAAAAATAATTTTATATGAATATTATCCATATTTTTTTATTAAAAAGTATTCGAATTTATCAAATAGGAATATCTCCATGGATAGGAAAACATTGTAGATATATACCAACTTGTTCCGATTATATGATTCAATCTTTAATAAAATATAGCTTTTATAAAGCTATATTAATTAGTTTGAAAAGAATTTGTAGATGTTATCCAGGGGGTAATTCAGGATACGATCCTATAAAATAAAAATTATGTTAAAATATATTAATTGGGATCCTATCCATAAATTTATTTTATGGAAAGGGTTTTCTATACATATTTATAGTTTAATGTTTTTTCTATCTTTTTTAATAGGATGGTATATTATGAAATATATTTATAAAATAGAAAAAATTAATCAAAAATATTTAGATACTTTATTGGTATATACAGTTTTAGGAACTGTTATAGGAGCAAGATTAGGACAGATATTTTTTTATGATTTTTCATATTTTTCAGATCATTGGATAGAAGCTTTTTTTCCTGTAAAAGAAAATTATTCTAAATTAGGAATAATAAAAGGTTATGAATTTATTGGTTATAGAGGATTATCTAGTCATGGAGCTACTATAGGAATTATTTTATCTATTTTTTTTATAGTAAAAAAATACTTAAAATCCTTTTTTTGGATATGTGATAGGTTATGTATTGTAGCTACATTATCTGCCGTTTTTATAAGAATTGGAAATTTTTTCAATTCTGAAATTGTAGGAATTCCATGCAATTCTGCTTTACCTTGGTCTGTAAAATTTTTACAAATGGATACAGGATATGGTGAAATAGTTCCTAGACATCCAACTCAAATATATGAATCGATTATTTATTTTTTCATTTTTTTATTTTTATGTTCTTTATATAGAAAAAAAAATATTAGAAATATTACTGGATATATATCTGGTATTTTTTTTATTTTACTTTGGTCTTCTAGGTTTTTATTAGAATTTATGAAAGAACCACAAGGATATGAGATCATAAATATGTACTCTCTAAATACTGGACAATGGCTTAGTATACCATGCATTATTTTTGGAATATTTATTTTTTATTTTTCTATAAAAAAATAAACATTTTTTTTCATGAAAAAAATAAAAATAAAATTTTATTAATTTAATTTTTTCTTTTTTCTTCTTCTGAAAAAAGTGAAAATGAAGAATCCTTATTTTTTGATGTAGGAGATCAATTAGAAATTGAATTTTTAAAAAACGGAGAATTGTATATAAAAAATGAAAACTTTTTGATAAAAAAAATTGATGTAGAATTAGCAAACACACCTATAAAAATAAAAAATGGATTAATGTATAGATCTTCTCTAAAAGAAAATAGAGGAATGTTATTTTTATTAACCAATAAAGAAAATATTCATCAAATAAATATGAAAAATATGCGAATTCCTTTAGATATTATTTATATTGATTATTTTAATACCGTTTTTTTTATAAATAAATATATTTATCCTATGAATAGGATAGAAAAATTTAATATTTCTAAAATAAAATATATTTTGGAAATAAATGCGGGTATGTCAGATAAATGGGGCATAAAACAAGGAAAAACAAAAATTTTTTTAATAAATACAAATAATAAATATTGAATATTATTTAACTTTAAAAATTTAAAATTTTATAATTATTATGGTTTTTATATCTGATCAAGCTAAAAATAAATTAATTGCCATTATGAAAGAAGAAGGACTCTCTAATGATCTTTCTTTCGTAAGATTTGGTGTTAAAAATGGAGGATGTTCTGGTTTATCTTATGAACTTACTTTTGATGAAAAAAAGAAAAAAGAAGATAAACTTTTTAAGTATGAAGGAATGAAAATATTAGTAGATGAAAATAGTTTCCCTTATTTAGTTGGAATTACACTAGAATATTCAGGTGGTTTGAATGGAAAAGGATTTTATTTTAAAAATCCTAATGCTAAACATACTTGTGGATGCGGAAAAAGTTTTGCATCTTAATTTTTCATCTTAATCTTAGTTATATTTCTATTATATGAAAAAAAAAAATAAAGTATTGGATAATTTTACTAATTCTGATTATGAGTATAAATATGGATTTTATACTCCAATAGAATCGGATAAAATTCCAGCAGGATTAAATGAAAATGTTATTCGAAAAATATCAGAAAAAAAGGAAGAACCAATATGGATGTTAAATTGGAGATTAGAATCTTATTATGTATGGAAAAAAATGAAAGAGCCAAATTGGGCAAATATAAAATATAAAAAACCAAATTTTCAAGAAATAAGTTATTATTCATCTCCAAAAAAAAAAATAGATCTAGATAATTTAGATCAAACGGATCCAGAATTATTAGATACATTTAATAAATTAGGAGTTCCTATAAAAAAAAACATTTCTAAAATTGCTACAGATATAGTATTAGATTCCGTTTCTTTGGTAACTACATTTCAAAAAAAATTGGAGGATTATGGAATTATATTTTGTTCTATTAATGATGCTTTAAAAAAATTTCCAAATCTTGTAAAAAAATATTTAGGTACTGTAGTTTCCAAAAAAGATAATTTTTATGCAGCTCTTAATTCAGCTGTATTTTCAGATGGATCTTTTTGTTATGTTCCAAAAGGAATTCGATGTCCTATGGAATTATCTACATACTTTCGTATTAACGAAAATGGAACTGGGCAATTTGAAAGAACTTTAATTATTGCAGATAAAGAATCTTATGTTAGTTATTTAGAAGGATGTACTGCACCAAAAAGAAAAGAAAATCAATTACATGCTGCTGTAGTAGAAATTATTGCTTTAGAAAATTCTGAAATTAAATACTCGACTGTACAAAATTGGTTTCCTGGTAATAAAGAAGGTGTAGGTGGGATTTACAATTTTGTAACAAAACGTGGATTATGTGAAAAAAAAGCTAAAATATCTTGGATACAAGTAGAAATGGGGTCATCAATTACTTGGAAATATCCATCTTGTATTCTAAAAGGCGACTATTCTATTGGGGAATTTTATTCTTTAGCCTTAACCAAAGATTTTCAACAAGCAGATACAGGGACTAAGATGATTCATATTGGAAAAAAAACGAAAAGTGTAATTATATCAAAGGGAATATCTTCTGGTAAATCTAAAAATAATTATAGGGGGTTAGTTAAAATTTATTCTAAAGCTATAAAATCACGTAATTATTCTCAATGTGATTCCTTATTAATAGGAAATCAATGTCAAGCAAATACTTTTCCATACATAAATGTATATAATTCTAATTCTCAAGTAGAACATGAAGCTACTACTTCAAAAATTGGAGAAGACCAGATTTTTTATTGTAATCAACGAGGAATTGATACAGAAAAAGCTATTTTTCTTATTATAAATGGTTTTAGTAATGAAGTTTTAAAAAAATTACCAATGGAATTTGCAGTAGAAGCTCAAAATCTTTTAGAAATTTCTTTAGAGGGATCTGTTGGATAATAAAAAAAATATTTTAAATAATTTATATGTTAATTATAAATAATTTACATGTTTCTATAGAAAATAAAAAAATTCTTAAGGGAATTGATTTAAAAATTAATTTAGGAGAAATTCATGTAATTATGGGGCCAAATGGTTCTGGAAAAAGTACATTAGCTTCTGTTATTGCAGGTAAAAAAGAATATAATATAATTAAAGGAAATATTTATTTTAATAATAAAAATTTACTAAATTTTTCTCCAGAAAAACGTGCACATTTGGGAATTTTTTTATCTTTTCAACATCCAGTAGAAATACCTGGAATTTCTGTAATTAATTTTATTAAAACGGCTATTAATGAATCTCGTAAAGCAAAAGGATTGGATAAGATGCCCGCTAAAGAAATACTTTTTAAAATGAAAAAAAAATCCGTACTTTTAAATATTGAAAAAAATTTTTTTTATCGATCATTGAATGAAGGATTTTCCGGAGGAGAAAAAAAACGAAATGAAATATTTCAAATGTCTATGTTAGATCCATTATTATCTATTTTAGATGAAGTAGATTCAGGATTAGATATAGATGCATTACGTATTGTTTCAAATGGAATTAATACTTTAAAAAATAATAAAAATTCTATTTTAATTATTACTCATTATAAGAGATTATTAGATTATTTATTTTCAGATTATATAATGCATATTTTATATGATGGAAAAATAGTTAAATCCGGAAATAAACAATTAGCTGATAAATTAGAAAAAAAAGGATATAACTGGATTATAAATGAAAAAAAAATATTTATCTAAATAATTAGATTATAATGTTATTAAAAGATAAAATTATCTCATCATTTTCAGAATTAAATTCTAGTGAAGAGGATTCTTATTTATCCAAATTACGATATCAATCGATCAATCTTTTTAAAAAAAATGGATTTCCATCTTCTAAAAATGAAGAATGGAGAGAGACTAATATAAATTCAATTCTTAATCAAGACTATAAAATATTTTCAAAAAGAAAAAAAAATTTAGAATATCAGAAAATCGAAAAAATGGTTTTTCTAAAAGAAAAAAATTCTTTTATTCTTGTTTTTATTGATGGAGAATATAATTTTTATCTATCCCATAAATATAATAATGAAAAAAAAAATATTATATTATCCAATATATCTTCACAAAAAGAAGAAAAAATTAAAAAATTTTATGGTAAGTTATTACGTAAATATGATGCATTTAATAGTTTAAATACTATTTTTTCAAATGATGGAGGATATATTTATATTCCTAATAATGTTTATTTAAAAACTCCTATAGAAATATTACATATTTATACCGGATTAGAATCAAAAATTCTATTAAATCCAAGAAATTTAATTATAGTAGGTAAATCATCCAAGGTTAAAATTATTGAACATCATAAATCTTTAAAAAAACATTTATTATTTAGCAATTCTGTTAGTGAAATTTATGCATTGGATAATAGTGAAATAGAATATTATAAAATTCAAGATGATATTAAAGGGGATAATTTGATAGATAATACTTTTATTCAACAAAACTTATATAGTAAATGTTCAGTTCATATTTTTTCTTTTCAAGGAAATTTTATTAGAAATAATCTAAATTTTTATTCTAACGGAGAAAATACTTCTTCTTTATTATATGGAATTTCTCTTTTATCAGGAAAACAATTGATAGATCATCATACCTTAATAGATCATTTATATTCAAATTCTTATAGTTTTCAATTATATAAAAGTATTTTATTAGAAAAATCTAAAAATATTTTTAATGGAAAAATACTTGTTGAAAAAGGAATAAAAGGAATTAATGCTTTTCAGAAAAGCAATAATATTCTTCTTTCGGATGAAGCTTATATATATGCAAAACCTCAATTAGAAATATTTTCTGATGAAGTAAAATGTTCACATAGTTGTACTATTGGGAGTTTTCAAGAATCTGATTTATTTTATTTTCAATCAAGAGGAATTCCAGAAAAAGAAGGAAAGGTTTTATTATTACTTTCTATTTTAGAGGAAGTATTAAAACCTATTAATATTTTAAAATTAAAAAATATAATTTCTAAGAAAATAAAAAAAAAATTAGGCATATATTTATAGTATATGTTTTCAAAAGAAAAAATTCAAGAAATTCGAGATCAATTTCCAATTTTAAAAAAAAAAATTTATTCAAATTCTTTAGTTTATATAGATAACGCTGCTACTACTCAAAAACCTTTTCAAGTAATTAAAGCTTCTGAAATTTATTATTCCACTATAAATTCTAATGTTCATAGAGGATTACATTTTTTAA
Source organism: Blattabacterium sp. (Cryptocercus punctulatus) str. Cpu (assembly GCF_000236405.1). Taxonomy (NCBI): domain Bacteria; kingdom Pseudomonadati; phylum Bacteroidota; class Flavobacteriia; order Flavobacteriales; family Blattabacteriaceae; genus Blattabacterium; species Blattabacterium sp. (Cryptocercus punctulatus) str. Cpu. The sequence goes on from NC_016621.1 coordinate 28,339, forward strand.
GTCAAGAATCTACTTTTTATGTAGAAAATGTAAGAAAAAAAATTCAAAAATTTATTCATGCAAAACATTCTTCAGAAATAATTTTTACAAAAGGTACTACAGAATCTATTAATTTAGTAGCTTCTAGTATTAGTTTTTTGATAAAAAAAGGAGATGAAATTATTATTTCCTATCTTGAACATCATTCTAATATTGTACCATGGCAAATTCTTTGTTCAAAAAAAAAAGCTTTATTAAAAATAATTCCCATTAATCAAGATGGATTATTACAATTAGAATATTTTAATTTTTTAATTTCAGAAAAGACTAAAATTGTAGCAATTAATCATATATCTAATGTTTTAGGAATAATAAATCCTGTAAAAAATATTATTGATAAATCTCATGAATATGGTGCCTTAGTTTTGATTGATGGTGCGCAAGTTCCATCTAATTTAGATTTAGATGTTCAAGATTTAAATGCTGATTTTTATGTATTTTCTGCACATAAAATGTATGGACCTACTGGAATTGGAATTTTATATGGAAAGGAGAAAATATTAAATTCTCTTGATCCTTATCAAACTGGAGGTGAAATGATTAATAAAGTAAGTTTTGATCAAACTACTTATTCAGATTTACCATTTAAGTTTGAAGCTGGAACTCCAAATATAGAAGGAATTATTGTATGGGGGGTAGCTATAGATTTTGTAGAAAAAATAGGAGTAGAAAATATCCAAAATTATAAAAAAGAACTTTTAAGTTATGCTATCAAACTTTTAAGTAGAATAGATGGTATCCAATTATATGGAGGAAGTGATTTAAAAAAAAGATCTAGTATTATATCCTTTAATTTAAGTAAATTACATTGTTTTGATGTTGGAAGTATTTTAGATCGTTTTGGAATAGCTGTACGAACTGGTCATCTTTGTGCTCAACCTTTAATGAATTTTTTTAATGTAAAAGGAATGATTCGTGCTAGTTTTTCTATATATAATACTTTTGAAGAAATAGATTATTTATTTGATAGTATTTTAAAAACAAAAAAATTTTTATTAAAGCATTAAAAATATATGATATACGCAATTGTAAATATTTTAGGAAATCAATTTAAACTTATTGAAAATAAGTTCGTTTATGTTCCTCGTCTTTCTTCTATGAATTTAGGAGAAAAAATATGGATTAATCAAATATTTCTATTTTTTAAAAATGGATTTACAAAAATAGGAAATCCATTTTTAGAAAATATAAATATTCAAATAGAAATTTTACAACATTTAAAAGGAAATAAAATAATTGTATTTAAAAAAAAAAAGAGAAAAGGATATAAAGTAAAAAATGGATTTAGACCATTTTTTACAAAAATTAAAGTGATTTCTTTTTCAGAAATTGAAAAATAAAAATATAAAAAAATTTTAATTTAAAATGGCTCATAAAAAAGGTTCCGGAAGTTCTAGAAATGGTCGTGATTCAGAAGGTAGAAGATTAGGAATAAAAATATATGGAAATCAATTTGCTAAATCAGGAAATATTATTGTTCGTCAACGTGGGACAAAACATTATCCTGGAATAAATGTAGGAATGGGGAAAGATCATACTTTATATGCTATAAAAACAGGATTTGTGATTTTTAAAAAAATAAAAAAAAATAGGTCTATTGTATCTGTTATATCCAAATAATGAAAATAAAATGAGGCTGGGTAGTTCAATAGGATAGAACAACAGTTTCCTAAACTGTAAGTTGTGGGTTCGAATCCCTCCCCGGTCATATAAAAAATAAAAAAATAATGGTCCCAGCTGGATTTGAACCAGCGACCTCCTGATTATGAGTCAGATGCTCTAACCAACTGAGCTATGGGACCTATAAATACAATTTTACAAAAAATTATTGATTGATTCAAAAAAAATTATATTTTTTTTAGTAAATTTAAGTTATAAAAATTTTATAATAATGGATTCCATTAAAAATAAAAAAATATCTTCAATATTTTATACAGAAATTGCTGAAATACTTCATCAAGAATTTAATAATGAAAATAGAGAAGGATTTTTAATTACTTTGACCAAAGTTTGTATTAATCCCGATATGACTTTTATAAAAGGATATATATCTATATATCCTTTTATAAAGAAAAATATTTTTAAAAAAATTCGATCAAAATCTGGATTTTATAGAAAATTATTATCTAAGAAACTTAGATATCGTGTAAAAAAAATTCCAAAATTAGATTTTCGTTTAGAAAATTATTTTTCAAGAAAACATTTGATTGAATAATTTTTATTGAATCCTTCTTTTTATATAGCTATACGTTATTTTTTTTCTAAAAAAAGAACTAATATTGTTAATATTATTATTTTTTTATCTATTCTATCTCTTAGTATATCTACATTTTCTCTATCTTCTATTTTATCTATTTTTTCAGGTGTAAAAAATTTTAATATTAAATTTTATCAAAATAATTATCCTGATATAATTCTTTCTTATTGTAATAAAAAAAATATTTTAATCAATGATCAAATTTTAAAAAAAAAAATGAAATCTATAAAAGGAATCTTTTCTTTTTCTAAAACTATAGAAAAAAAAGTGTATTTATATTATAAAAATAATAAATATTTTTTTTATTTAAAAGGTGTAGATTCCGTATATGGAAAAGTAATGAAAAATTTTAAAAAAATTATTTTTATAAAAAAAAATAAATTATTTGATAAAAAATTAAAGATATATATAGGATTAACTTCAATTTTACCTTTTTTTCCATTATTATTTTTTGATAAAATAGAAAAAAATTCTATAAAAATTATTTGTTTTTTTTTTGATAAAAAAAAAACAAATAATACCCCAATTATTATACAAAAAGAAGTAAAAATAAAAGGATTATTTCATTTTAATCAAGAAATAGATAATCAATATTTATTTTGTGATATTTCCGAAATTCAAAAATTAATTAAAAAAAAAACTTTTCATTTTTTAGAAATAAAAATTCATAAAAATGAAAATGTAAATAATATCAAAAATATTTTGAAAAAAAAATGGGGGTCTAAATACATGATACAAACACGTATAGACAAAGAAAAAGCTTTTTTAAAAATTATTAATACGGAAAAAATATTTATATATTTTTTATTATTTTTAATAAGTTTAATTGCTGGATTTAATTTAATTAGTGCTATTTTTATATTACAATTAGATAAAAAAGAAAATATTTTTATTTTATGTAGTTTTGGTTATTCTTTATATAGAATTAAAAAAATTTTTTTCTATATAGGTTTCATTATTACTTTTTCCGGATGGTTTTTAGGAATATGTATATCATATGTTACATCTTTTTTACAAGAAAGATATCATATTTTTAAAATTGGAGGAAAATTTCCTTTTCTAGTAAAATTTACAATAGAAGATTTTTGTATGACAACATGTATAATTTTAACAATAGGTATAATCATATCTTTTTTTTCATCTAAAAAAATGAATTATTTATTGATCTAAATAATATTTTTTTAAAGGTTCTGATGCTACTACATTATAAAAAATTTTTTTTGCTTCTTTTTCGAAATCTTTAATATTTGGAAATCTATTAGAATAGTGTCCTAATATTAATTTTTTTACTTTAGCTTTTTTAGCTATATATGCTGCTTGGTTAGCTGTTGAATGACCTGTATTATTAGCTCTTATTTCTTCTGTTTTTAAAAAAGTTGATTCATGATATAGTAAATCTATATACTTTATATGATCAATAATAGGAGAATAGTAGGAAGTATCTGAACAAAAAGCATAAGATAATATTTTAGGAGGATCAAATGTTAGTTGACAATTTGGGATAATTATACCTTCATTAGTTTTAAAATTTTTTCCAATTTTTAAGTCCTGATAATGTACGATATTGATATCAGGAATTTTTTTTATTTCTTCCATATTTAATTTTCTATTACTAAGTTTTTCTTTAAAAAGAAATCCATTAGTGTAAATTCTATGTTTTAATGGAATAGTATAAACTTCTATTTTTTCATTTTCCATTATTTTTTCTAATTTATTAGAAGATAATTCTATATAATCTATACAATATTTTATTCGTGTATAAGACCATTTAAAATGAGTATTGATAATATCTTTTAATCCTTTTGGAGCATAAATATTGACTGATTGTTCTCTTCCTAATAAATGAAAAGTAGAAAGTAATCCAATTAGTCCGAAAAAATGATCTCCATGTAAATGAGATATGAATATATGTATTATTTTATTAAATTTTATTTTTGCTTTTCTTAATTGAACTTGTGTCCCTTCTCCACAATCAATAAGAAAAATAGATCCTTTCATTTCTAATATTTGAGCTGTTGGATAAAATTTTTTAGTTGGAATTGAAGAGTGACACCCTAAAATAGTTAATGAAGATTTTTTCATTAATAATAATATTGGTGATAATTAATTCATGAATTTTATCAAATTTTTAAAATATATAATTCTATAATTGTTTTTCATGTTTTTTTCTTTTTAAAAAGAAAAATACAACCAATAGTTATTATTAAACTAATAATCAAAATTAATAAAAAATTAAAATTTTTCTGTTTTGAAAAAAGTTCTTCATTTTTAATGAAAAAAAACATGGTAAATAATGCGAAAGCATTATTAAATATATGTAATAAAATACAATCTATTATGGAAGTTGTTGTAAAATAAATAAATCCTATAAAACTTCCAATAAAAAGCCCCCCTACAAATTGCCATGGATTCATATGAGTTAATCCAAATAAAAAAGAAGAAAATAAAATAGCTTTAATTGGATGGATTTTGTTTTTTAACATTCCATTTAAAATAATTCCTCTAAAAAGTACTTCTTCACATATAGGAGCTAATAATACAGTTGTAGAGAAAAAAGGAATTGGATTTTTTATTTCTTCCTTAAAAAAATCTTCAATTTCTTTATACATATTTCCTAATAATGGTCCGTCTTTTGGAACAAATGAAGATATGTAATCATTCAATATAATCATACAAAACATTACACAAAAAAGAACTAAATAAATATACCATGGAGATATTTTAAATGATAATTCTATAATAAGATTTTTCTTTTGTGCTTGATAAGAAACAAAAATAAATAAAAAAATAAATGGAATTGTATACGATATAGAAAATATCATACTTTCAGGTAAATTTATAGTGATCAATAATTTTCTAAAAATTATATTGAAAAAATTTAAAAAAGTAAATGATAAAATTAATAGAAAAGATTCAGTATAACTTATTTTAAAATAATTCTTCATAAAAAATAAAATTTCATTTAATTCATCAAATTTTTTTATAGGAATTATGTAATATTATATACATTTTTTTACGAAAATCTAGTATTTTTACTAGTTTATAAAGTTTTATAATTTATTATATTTAATGAATATTTTTTGAATTTAATCATTTTTCAATTGTATTTTTGTAGTAAACAAAAAATGAAAGATAAAACAATTTTTTTAAAAAAAAGAGGAGATAATTTATTCAATATAAAAATAATAAAATCTATTATGTTATATTTTGATATAGATACTTTATTTAGATATTATAATTCTCTTATTAAGGATAAGACTATAACATCTTCTAGAATTTTTAAATATTCTAAATTATTGAAAATGGTTAAAAAATACGAGAATATATGTTCTATTAAACCTGTAGGATTTTCCATAGAGAAAAGAATAATTTTTAAATTTCAATGGGGTGAAGGGGATTTTAAAATTTTTATTTGGTCTCAAATGCATGGTGATGAAACTACAGGGACAAAATCTATGTTTGATATTTTTCATTTTTTTTCAAAAGAAAAAAATCATGATTTAGTTAGATTTTTAAGGAATAAATTAACTATTTTATTTATACCTATGTTAAATCCTGATGGTTCAGAAAAATTTAAAAGAAGAAATTCAGTAAATATTGATTTAAATAGAGATGCTATTCGTTTACAATCTCCAGAAATTAAAATATTATTTTATGAAATAAAGAAGACTAATCCTCATATTTTATTTAATTTACATGATCAAAAAAGTATTTATAATATTGGAGATAAATATTTTAATCCATCTATTTTATCATTTTTATCTCCTTCTGTAGAAGGAGATAAAAAAATAACTTATAAAAGAAAAAAATCTATGGGATTGATTTCTTCTATTGAAAAAAAAATGAGAGGTATATTACCCAGTATCGGATCGATAGGACGATATTCAGATAAAATATATCCTACAGCTACTGGAGATAATTTTCAAAAATTAGGTTATCCTTCTATTCTTTTTGAAGCAGGATGGTTACCTAAAGATAATCAAAAAGAGATAATTAGAAAATATAATACTTTTTCTATTCTTTTAGGTTTTTATTTACTTTCTACTAATAAAATAAATATTGAAAAAGAATATAAATCTTATTTTTTTATTCCTGAAAATAAAAAAAATTTATTCGATAAAATTTATAGAAAATTTCAAATAAAAAAAGGTAAATATCAATTTTTAGTTGATATTGGAATGAGGACTATAGAAAAATTTGATCCTATCCGAAAAAATATCAATTTAATTTCAAAAATTGTTGATATAGGAGATTTATCTAATTTTTTTGCATATGAAGATATTATTTTTAATGAAAAAAATTTTTATATAAAAAGAAAAAAAAAGGTAAAAATTTTCCAGAAATTGGAGATCAATACATATTTGATGTTTTTTAAATTCATTTTTTAAAATTAGTAACTGTTAATTTTTTTCTATTTTTTTTTCTTCTTCTAGATAGAAGATTACGACCATTTTTTGTATTCATTCGTTTTAGAAATCCATGAATATTAACTTTTTTTCTATTAGAAGGTTGATAAGTTCTTTTCATAAAAAATTAAAATATTTTATATAATTTTTTTTATAATAATCGTTTCTAATTTTTCTTCTATTATAAATATTTTTTTTTTATTTTTTTCTATAATTTCAATATGATAAATCAAAGGAAAAGGTTTTTTTTTAAAAATTTTTTTTTGAAAAAAAATTTTTCCTTTTTTTAAAATTTTTGATTTTATAAAAAAAGGATTGCATAATATAGAGTTTTTTTTACATTTTTGTATATTATTTTTATTTACTTCAATTATTATTTTCTTATTTTTTATATTATTATTCAATATTTTTTGATGATAAGAAGTAGAATAATTATAGGAATAGTATAAAATGATAATACCAATAATAAAACCTGTTAAAAAAAAATAAAAACGCCTCATGAAATTCATAATCAATTACAAAAATAAATTTGGCAATTCCTAAATTACATAAAGTTTTTTAAAATTAAATTTATAAATAATTTACTAAAATTATTTCAATAAATATAATAAAAATTAGTGATAAAAAATTAAAAATGTTAGTGAGTAATCTTTTCTTTTAATAATATTAATTTTTATGTTGGACAAACAAAAAACCATTGCAAAAAAAATTTCTTTTCAAGGAATTGGCTTATATACTGAAAAAAAAGTTACTATTACTTTTAAACCAGCCCCAGAAAATACAGGATTTATTTTTGTTAGAACCGATATAAAAGGAACCCCTTATATGAAGGCAAATCTATCATTTCTATTAAATGAAACTGAACAAGGTCTTATTCTAGAAAATAATGTATTTAAAATCCGTACTAGTGAACATGTACTTGCTGCTTTGACGGGTATGGATTTAGATAATGTTATTATAGAATTAGATAATATTGAATTTCCTATAATGGATGGATCTTCCAAATATTTCGTAGAAGCTATTGAAAAAGTTGGAATTATAGAACAAAATGCAGAAAGAAAATATTATTCAATAAAAGAAATTATATCTTATGAAGATTCAAAAACAGGAGGAGAAATTATTGCATTACCTTCTAAAAAATTTGAAATAATAATTTTGATGGATTTTAATTCAAAATTTATTGATACACAAAATGCTGTATTAAAAAATTTAAATCAGTTTAAGAAAAAAATAGCAAGTTCAAAAACTTTTTGTTTTCTTTATGAAAAAGAAGAAAAAATTTTGAATAGAAACAATTTTCATTTTTTACATTATAATACTTCTAATGAAATGGCTAAACATTACCTTTTAGATATTATTGGTGATTTAACTTTAATAGGAGTAAAATTAAAAGGAAAAATAATAGCTTATAAACCATGTCATTATATAAATACACAATTTGCAAAAAGATTGATAAAAAAAATTAAACTATTAAAAAAAAAAGATATTCCTCAATTTGATTTAACAAAAAATCCTCTATTTGATATAAAAAGTATTATGAGAATTTTACCTCATAAACCTCCATTTCTTTTAGTAGATAAAATTATAGAATTAACAGAAAATTATATAATAGGAGTAAAAAATGTAACTATGAATGAACCTTTTTTTATGGGTCATTTTCCTAAAGAACCAATAATGCCTGGAGTTTTACAGATAGAAGCTATAGCACAAGTAGGTGGAATTTTAGTTTTAAATAAATTAAAAAATCCAGAATCTTATTCTACCTATTTTTTAAAAATAGATAAAGTTAAATTTAAACAAAAAGTAGTTCCTGGAGATTTATTAGTTTTTCAAGTAGATTTATTAGAACCTATAAGAAGAGGAATTATTCATATGAAAGGGAAAGGATATGTAAATAAAAAATTGGTAGTTGAAGCAGAAGTATTGGCAAAAATAATGAAAATTGATTGATTTTTTTTAAATTATTAATTATAAAAAAATTTTTACATATTTAATTTTAATAAATGTATACAAATATCAAAAAAGGATTGTATATATTACATAATAATAACGATATATACAAAATAATTGATTTTCTTCATGTAAAACCAGGAAAAGGATATGCTTTTATAAGAACTAAATTAAAAAATATTATGACAGGTCATATTTTAGAAATTAATTTTTCAGCTAAGCATAAAATAAAAAAAGAAAAAATAGAAATTGAATCATATCGTTATTTATATAGATGTCAAAATCTATATTATTTTATGAATATAAAAAATTATGATCAAATACAAATTGAAAAAAATTATAAAAATATCGAATTTTTAAAAGAAGGTATAGAATTTACTATTTTTTTTCATGTAAAAAATAATAATAAAATTATTTTATTTATAAAAAATAATCCTACTGTTATTTTAAAAGTTAAATATACAGAATCTGTAAAAAAAGGAGATACTATTAATAAAGCTAATAAAATTGCTATTTTAGAAACAAAAACTAAACTTTTAGTCCCTACATTTATAAATTCAGGAGAATATATTAAAATTAATACGGATAGTAAATCCTATATAGAAAGAGTTAGAAAATAATAAAAAAAATATATTAGAATATCAGATAAATAATTATGAGTATTTTGATAGATAAGAACATTCGAGTGATTGTACAAGGATTAACTGGAAAAGAAGGTTTATTTCATACTGAAAGGATGATGAATTATGGAACTACTGTAGTTGGTGGGGTAACTCCTGGGAAAGGAGGTAAAATTTATTTAGGAGTTCCTATTTTTAATACTATGTATGAAGCAGTTAATAATACTGGAGGAAATGTAAGTGTTATTTTTGTTCCTTCTTTATTTGCTTCAGATGCTATTATGGAAGCAATTAGTATGAATATTAAAGTAATTGTATGCATAACTGAAGGAATTCCAGTTTTAGATATGATACGAGTAAAATATTTTTTAAAAGGAAAAAAATCACGATTAATTGGCCCCAATTGTCCTGGAATTATTTCTCCGAGAAAATCAAAAGTTGGAATTATGCCTAATATAGTTTTTAATAAAAAAGGAGGTATAGGAATTATATCTAGATCTGGTACACTTACTTATGAAGCTGCCGATCAAATAGTAACATATGGATATGGCATTTCTACGGCAATTGGTATAGGAGGAGATCCTATTATTGGAATGAATATCCAAGAAATTGTAGAATTATTTTTGAAAGATGATGAGACGAAATGTATTGTTATTATTGGAGAAATAGGTGGAAAATTAGAAATTGATGCTGCAGAATGGATAAAAAAATCAAAAAATAAAAAACCAATCATAGGATTTATCGCAGGGCAAACAGCTCCTAAAGGACGTACAATGGGTCATGCCGGTGCTATTATAGGAAGTACATCAGAAACTGCAAAAGTAAAAATGAATATCATGAAAAAATGTGGAATACATATTGTTTTATCTCTTGCATATATAGGAATGAAAGTGAATGAAGTTCTTCATGATAATGAAAAATAATGTAAAAATGGATAAATTTTTAATAATTGGATTAGGAAATCCGGGGAGTTTATATCAAAAAACAAGACATAATTTAGGTTATTTTATTTTAGATAAAATATCAGAAAAATATTTATTTTCTTTTTATAAAAAAAAATTAGGTTTTCTTTCAGAATTCATTTTTTATGAAAAACGAATATTTTTTCTAAAACCTTCTACTTATGTTAATGAAAGTGGTTTATCGGTTAAATATTGGATGAATAAAAAAAAAATACTATTAAAAAATATTCTTATAATATCTGATGATATTTATCTTAATTTTGGATCTCTTCGTTTAAGAGGAAAAGGAGGAAATGGAGGACATAATGGATTAAAAAGTATTGAAAAAGAATTAAAAAGTTCTCATTATGCACGTCTTCGTTTTGGAATTAAAAATGATTTTTTTAAAAAAGTAGATTATGTATTAGGAATTTGGAAGGAAAATGAATTAAAAAATATACTCAATAAATTAGAAATAAGTATTAATATAATATTTTCATTTATTTTAAATGGATTACAAAAAACAATGAATTTATTCAATAAAAAAATTTAATAATAATATTAAAATTATTATAATAAATGAAGATATCGATTTTTATTAAATTAGTTCGAATTTATTTAATATTATCATTATATATATAAAGTAAAATAATAAATTATGTATGCATAACATTCGGAATTTTTGTATTATTGCACATATAGATCATGGAAAAAGTACTTTAGCTGATCGGTTATTAGAATTTACAAAAACAGTTCCAGAAGGATATAGACATCAATTACTTGATGATATGGATTTAGAACGAGAACGTGGTATTACTATTAAAAGTCATGCTATTCAAATGGAATATAAATATAAAAATAAAGAGTATAAATTAAATTTAATAGATACTCCAGGCCATGTAGATTTTTCCTATGAAGTATCACGTTCCATTGCAGCTTGTGAAGGAGCTTTATTAGTTGTTGATTGTACTAAAAGTGTACAAGCACAAACTATATCTAATCTCTATTTAGCATTAAAAAAAAATCTTTTCATTATTCCAATATTAAATAAAATTGACTTATCTGAATCAAGATCTGAAGATGTTATAGAAGAAATTATAGAACTAGTAAAATGCAAATCGGAAGATATTATTTCTGTTAGTGCTAAAAATGGATTTGGAATTAAGGAAGTTTTAGATAAAATTATTACACATATCCCACCTCCAAATGGAGATAGTAAAGCACCTTTACAAGCAATGATTTTTGATTCTTTTTATAATTCATTTACTGGAGTAATCGCTTATTTTAAAGTAAAAAATGGATTTATACAAAAAGGGCAAAAATTACGTTTTATGTCTACAGAAAAAATTTATTATGCTTATGAAATAGGGATTCTTAAATTAAAACGTATTTCTAAAAATAAGATTGAAGTAGGAGATGTAGGATATATCGTTTCTGGAATTAAGAATACTTATGAAGTAAAAGTAGGAGATACGATTACTGATGCTAAAAATCCAGCTTTAAAATCTATCAGTGGATTTGAAGAAGTTAAACCTATGGTTTTTGCTAGTGTTTATCCTGTAACTTATGATAAGTATGAGGAATTACGTTCTGCTATGGAAAGATTGCAATTGAATGATGCTGCTCTTACTTTTAGTTCTGAATCTTCACCTGCTTTAGGATTTGGATTTCATTGTGGTTTTTTAGGTATACTTCATATGGAAGTTGTGAAAGAACGTCTTGAACGTGAATATGGAATTACCGTAATCATTACTATTCCTAATGTTTCTTATAAAGTTTTTATGAAAAAAAAATCGAATCAGGTTATTATTGTAAATAACCCTTCAGATTTTCCAGAAATGGAAAAAATACAAAAAATAGAGGAACCTTATGTTTTAGTTTCTGTTCTTACTAAAAAAAATTTCATAGGTAATGTGATATCTTTATGTATAGGAAAAAGAGGAAATATAATTGGAGATCAACATCATTTAACCTCTAGTAGAATAAAAGTTACATTTGAAATTCCTTTATCTGAAATAATATTTGATTTTTATGATAAATTAAAAACAATATCTAAAGGATATGCTACTTTTGATTACTATTTTTTAGATTATAGAAATTCTGATTTAAAAAAAATTACTGTATTAATTAATCATCAAAAAGTAGATGCTTTATCTCTTTTAGTACATAAAGAAAAAGCTTTTTTTATAGCAAAAAAAATATGTAAAGAGTTAGCAATTTTGATTCCAAAGCATCAATTTAGTATACCTATTCAGGTTTCTATTTCTGGAAAAATTATTGCTAGAGAGACTATTAAATCTTTAAGAAAAAATGTAACTGCTAAATGTTATGGAGGGGATATTTCTAGAAAACGAAAACTTTTGGAAAAACAGAAAAAAGGAAAGAAAAAAATGCGTCAGATAGGAAAAGTTGAAATTCCTTCATCTACTTTTGTAAATTTTTTAAAAATTAAAAATTAATTAAAAATTTTTCAATATGTCCAAAATTAAAATAGGAATAAATGGTCTAGGAAGGATAGGAAAATTGGTTTTAATATCTGCTTTAAATAAAAATGATATTGAAGTAATATCCGTAAATGATTTAGCCCCCATAGAATATTTAGCTTATATATTAAAATACGATTCTGTACATGGTCCTTTTAAAGGAAATATTCGGATAGAAAATAACAATTATTTAATTTTAAATGAAAAAAGGATAAAAATAACTAATGAAAAAAATCCTGAAAATTTAGAATGGGGGAATTTAGGGGTAAATTATGTTGTTGAATCTACTGGTCTTTTTTTAACGAAAAAATTAGCTGAAATACATTTAAAATCAGGAGCTAAAAAAGTAATATTATCCGCTCCTCCAAAAGGAGATGATATACCGATGTATATTATGGGAGTCAATCATGATACTATTAATTCAAATCAAGATATTATATCTAATGCTTCTTGTACTACTAATTGTTTAGCTCCAATTGTTAAGGTATTGAATGATAATTTTGAGATATTGGAAGGATTAATGACTACAATACATGCTTCTACTGCAACTCAAAAAGTTGTAGATTCTGTTTCATCTAAAGATTGGAGAGGTGGAAGATCATCCTTAATTAATATGATTCCATCATCTACTGGAGCTGCAAATGCAGTTGGAAAAATTATACCTAGTTTAAACGGAAAATTAACAGGAATGGCTTTTAGAGTTCCTATATCAGATGTATCAGTATTAGATTTAACTGTTCGTTTAAAGAAGCGTACTACTTATGATTGTATTAAATATTGCATAAAAAAAGAATCTGAAACTAGATTAAAGGGAATTTTAGGATATACTGAGGAAGCAGTAGTATCTACAGATTTTATAGGAGATAAAAGAATTTCTATTTTTGATGCTAGTTCAAGTATTATGTTAAATCCAACTTTTATAAAAATAGTTTCATGGTATGATAATGAAGTAGGTTATTCTAATAAATTAATAGATCTTATTCATTATATGGTTTATCGTGATTATGGAATATAATTTAAAAATGAAAATTTTTTATTATATTGATCCGTTTTAAAAACTAAATTTTTTATTCCATTACTGATCATTAGATATGGTGCTTTGATATTTTTATTATATTTAGATATTTGATCGAAAATTTTTTGTGTTAATAAAATATTAGGTGCTTTACATTCAATAAGTATATGTGGTTTTTTATTTAAATGAACCAAAATATCTAATCTTTTATTTAATTTATTGATATGAAAAGGGTGTTCGACCCATATATCAGAATTTTTATAATTTTTTACTTTTTTTAGTAAAAAAATTATGTATTGACGAATTACTTCTTCCTTAGTAAAGGAATAAAATTTTTTTCGAATTACACAAAATATATAAGTTTTATTATTTATTTTTTTTAAATGTAAATAATTGGAAAAAAAATCAAAAAAATACATATATACTCAATATAAAAAAAATATTTTTTATGTCAAAAAAAATAATGAATTGTGTAATTATTGGATCTGGTCCTGCTGGATATTCAGCAGCTATATATTCCGCTCGTGCAGATCTACATCCTACCCTTTTTTTAGGATTTCAACCTGGTGGTCAATTAACAGTTACTACGGAGGTGGATAATTATCCTGGATTTCCAATAGGAATTAGTGGAAATGAACTTATGGAAAATTGTAAAAAACAAGCATTACGTTTCAATACTATTATTATTCATAAAACTATTACTGAAGTATATTTATCTAATCAGAAAGGTGGGGTACACTTTATTAATGTAGAAAATAAAGAAAATATAAAAAGTAAAGGTATTATCATAGCTACAGGTTCTCGTCCTAAATTTTTAGGGTTAGATAAAGAAAAAAAATTTATAGGACTTGGAGTTTCTTTTTGTGCTACTTGTGATGGGTATTTTCATAAAGGAAAAGATGTAGCAGTTGTAGGAGGAGGTGATACTGCTTTAGAAGAAGCTAGTTATTTATCCAAAATTTGTAAAAATGTATATTTATTTGTTAGAAAAAATTATTTTAGAGCATCTAAAGCTTTACAAAATCGTATTCTTAAAAAGAAAAATATAAATATTTTTTTTTGTTATCAAGTGATAGAAATTATTGGAGATCGTTTTTTAGAAGGAATTAAAATAATGAATAATAAAGATAAAAATACTAAAATCCTTTTTATTAGTGGTCTATTTATATCCATAGGTCATACTCCTAATACAGAATTATTTAAAAATCAACTTAATCTAGATAAAAATGGTTATATTATTGTAGAAAAAGGAGGTACTTCTACGAATAAACCAGGTGTATTTGCTGCAGGAGATGTTCAAGATCCTATATATCGTCAAGCTATTACTTCAGCTGGAACTGGATGTATGGCAGCTTTAGATTTGGAAAGATATTTATATTTATATTAATTATTAAATATTTTTTATTTTTTTTTATGCATGAAAGAAAATTATCATTTTTTCCATTTTTTAATTTCCCATGCCAAAAATTATGGTTTTGTTTTTCCATCTAGTGAAATTTATGGAGGGGTACATGCTATTTATGATTATGGACAATATGGAATAGAATTAAAAAATAATATTAAAGAATATTGGTGGAAGTCGATGACTCAACTTCATGAAAATATAGTTGGTATAGATACTTCTATACTTATGCATTCTGATATTTGGAAAGCTTCTGGACATATTGAAAAATTTAATGATTTTTTAATTGACAATAAGGATTCTAAAAAAAGATATTGCCCTGAGATATTAATTAGAGAATATGTTAATTTAATGAATAATAAAAATAAAGGTCATTTAGTAAATATTCCTAAAGAAAAAATATTATTTCGAATGTATCAATCCTTAAAAAAAAAGGATTTATTAGATATTAGGGTTTTAATTGATGAATTAAATATACCTGATCCAATATGTGGATCTCATAATTGGACAAATATTCGTTTATTTAATATGATGTTTAAAATTGAAGAAGAAAAAGGAAATTTATTATATCTTCGTCCGGAGACTGCACAGGGTATATTTTCTAATTTTTTAAATATAAAAAATTCTAGTAGAATGAAAATTCCTTTTGGAATTGCTCAAATAGGGAAATCATTTCGTAATGAAATTATTGCTAGAAAATTTATTTTTCGTATGCGTGAATTTGAACAAATGGAAATGCAATTTTTTATTCTTCCTGAAGACGAAATGAAATGGTATGAATATTGGAAAAAAAATAGGTTAAAATGGCATTTAGAATTAAATTTAGGAAATAAAAAATATCAAATACGTGATCATGAACAACTTGCACATTATGCTAGTATCGGATCAGATATAGAATTTAATTTTCCTTTTGGATTTAAAGAAATAGAAGGTATACATTCTAGAAGAGATTTTGATTTAAAACAACATGAGGAATTTTCAAAAAAAAAATTAAGAGTTTTTGGAAAAAAAAAGATGATTGGAAATTATATTCCTTATGTAATAGAAACATCCCTAGGTTTAGATCGTCTTTTTTTAGCTATATTTTATTCTTCTCTTAAAAAAGAAAAATTAGAAAATGGAAATGAACGGATTGTATTAAAATTTCCCCCTTATTTATCTCCTATAAAAGCAGCTGTATTTCCATTAGTTTTAAAAGATGGATTACCAGAAATTGCAAAACGAATATTTAATAATCTTAAAATGGATTATCAACTAGTTTATGATCAAAAAAAATCTATTGGAAAACTTTATCGAAGACAAGATGCTATTGGAACTCCTCTTTGTTTTACTATAGATTATGATACTATAAAAACAAATACAGTAACTATGAGAGATCGAGATTCTATGAAACAAAAAAGAATTTATATAAAAGATATTTCTAAAATTATAGAATATAAAACTGGAATACGAAAAATTTTAAAAAAATTATCAATATAATATATTAATAAATTAAAATATTCCTCTAATTTTTGCTCCTAATTTATTTTTTAAAAATTTTTCTATTTTTTTCATTAAATTATTAATAATAATATCGGTTAATGTTTTATTTTTACTTTCAAAAAAAAAACTTATAGTATAAGATTTTTTTGATTTTGGTATATTTTTTCCTTCATATAAATCACATATTTCTATTTTTTTAATTAAATTTTTTTCCATTGTTTTTATTAATTGATAAACTTTTTCGAATGGAATTTTTTTATCAATTAATAATGATAAGTCTCTTTTTGCAGTAGGATATTTAGAATATGGAATAAAAATTATTTTTTTTTCTTGAACAAGAGAAATTAAATATTCCAAATCAATTTCTGCATAAAATATTTCTATATTTTTAGATATATTTTTTTGAATTTTTCCTAATTCTACAAGATTTTTATTTTTATATTTAATAGATATATTTTCTTTAAAAATAGGATTAATAGTAGTTTCTTGAGTATAATAGTTAATTCCAATTCTTTGAAAAATTTGTTCTATAATTCCTTTTAAATAAAAAAATCCATAATTTTTATTTTCTATTATTTTTCTATTATTTTTTTCTATTTTTGATATAGCAATACTAAGACAGGTTTTTTCTAAAAATTGATGATTTTTTCTATAATAAATTTTTCCAATTTCAAAAAATTTTATATTGTTACTTCCTCTATTATAATTATATTTTATACTATCTATTATTCCAAATAATAGAGTTGAACGCATTGAATTATAATATTTATTTATAGGGTTAATAATATTAATTAATTCTCTATCAAAAAAAGAATTTAATAAAGAAAATACTGAATTTTGATTTCTCATAGGAGAATTTATAATTTCTTGAAATCCATAATTTACTAACTGATTAAAAATAATTTTTTGTATTTTTTCTTTTGTTTTATAACAAAAATTAGGAATTGAATATATTTTTATTTTACTGGATTTTTTTATTTGGTTTATTCCATAAATACGTAATATTTCTTCTATTAAATCTATTTCTCTTTGTACATCTATTCGATAAGGTGGAACAAGAACTAATAATGATTTTTCATTTTCTAAAAGAATTACAATTTCAAGTAATGATAAAATTTTTTTGATTTTTTTTTTACAGATATTTTTTCCAATAATATCCCTAATTTTTTTATAACGAAGTTGTATTTTTAATGGAAAAATTGGATTTGGATAAAGATCTACTATATCAGAACTTATTTGACATTTTATAATTTCTTTAAGAAGAGATACCATTCTTTGTAATGCATATACGGTTTGATTAGGATCTATACCTTTCTCAAATAGAAATCTATCATCGGTTTTTATTATATGTTTTATTCCAATAGAACGAATGTAAATAGGGTTAAAATATGCACTTCCTAAAAAAATATTTTTTGTTTTTATACTAATATTTGAATTATAACTATTTATAATTCCAGCTATAGATAAAGGATTTTTTGTATCAGATATAATTAAATCTTTTTTATCTAATTCTTTTGTAAAATTATCTTCAGATTTAAAATAAGTATTATTTTTTGCATTTTTTATAATTATTTTTTCTCCTTTTATTTGGTCAATATCAAAAACATGTATAGGTTGACCTAATTCATGCATCACAAAATTTTTTATATCTATTACATTATTAATAGATTTTATTCCTATTGATTTTAATTGATCATTTAACCAATCTGGAGATGAATCTATTTTTATTTTAGAAAGAGCTATTCCAGAATATCTTCTACATTTTTTTTCTTCTTCAATCAATATTTTAAAACAATATTTGTTGAGATCTTTTTTGTAATTATTTATTATAGGTTTTGATAAAATAGGTTTATATCCACGATAACTTAAAATTGCATATAAATCTCGAGCAATTCCATAATGACTCATAGCATCGGAACGATTAGGTGGAAGATCTATATCTAGAATAGTATCTTCACTATTATTTTTTGTAGTAATTTTACTTATATTTTTTACCGATAATCCAATATCGGTTAATATATTCGATATTTTTTTCGAATTAAGATTAACGGAAATATATTTTTTAAGCCAATTATATGATATTCTCATATTATTATAGACATAATTAATATTAGAATTGATTCTTTTTTTTTTATATTAGAATATGGTCTAATAATACCGGTTTTATTTGAATTACACAATTCAAAACTAATAAAATCTTCATTAAATGAAGATAATGCTTCTATTAAAAACTTAGAATTAAACCCCATTTTAATATATCCACCTTGATACTTTTCATAAATAGATTTACATTGTATTTTTGAATAATTGGAAATAATAGGATCTTCTTCATAAATTTTTAATTTATTATTTTTTAAATAAAATCGAATAAAACTGATTTTTTTTTTAGAAAAAATAGAAATTCTTTTAATAGAATTTAGAAATAATATACGATTAATAATGAATGATATATCTTTATTTTTAGGAATTACAGAGTTAAAATCTGGATATTTTTCATTAATTAATCTACATAAAAAAAGTTTTATTTTAAAATTAAATTTAATTATATCAATTTTTTTATATTCAATATAAACAATACTTTTTTCGTGTTCTTCATTTAAAATATTTTGAAGTATCTGAAGAGATTTTTTATGTATAGTAAATTTAATGGAATAATTTAATCTAATATTATATATGGTATATTTTACTAATTTATAAGTATCCGTAGCTACAAAAGTAGCTCCATATGGAGAAAAATGAAAAAAAACTCCATTTATAATGGGATTGAAATCTTTATTTGCAACAGCAAATAAAGTTTTTTTTAAAATTTTCAAAAGTATTTTTGAATATAGAAAAATTTTTTTCTTTTTTTTTATTACTAAAAAAGTATTTAAATAGTTATTTATAGATTTAATTTCATTAGAGATACTAGGGATTGGGTAACTACCTTGTTTAGAATAAATATTAAGTATATTTTTTTCTTTTTTTATTAGAAGAAAAGGCTCTTCAGGAAGGGTATTTAAAATATCTATCATTAATTTTGGATAAATAGCTATTTTTTCTTTTGATTTTTTTTTTACACATACTTTTATTTCTGTAGTAATAATGTTATTTTCTGAATCTGAAATTATAATGATCAATTTTTCTCCGAAAAGTTCAAAAAGAAAATATTCTGAATTATTTTTTATAATTTTATGTAAAACATATAATTTTTGTAAAAGAGAAAAACTAGAAACAAAAAAATGCATGTTATATTTTTTTTAAAACAGAATAATAGCGTGAGGGGGAATTGAACCCCCGACCTCTGGGATATGAATCCAACGCTCTAACCGTCTGAGCTATCACGCTTTATGTTTTTATAAATATAGAAAAAATTATAAATTTTATAAAAGAAATCTACAAAATATTAAAGTTAATCTATTTTTAGATTATAAAATAATACATTTTTAATATTATGACTTTTGATTTAAGTGATTATAGAAAAATTTATAAAAAAAATAATTTAATAGAATCTGATGTTCCATCGGATCCTTTAAAATTATTTCATAATTGGTTTCAAGAAGAAAAAAATATTCATAAAATACATAAAAAAATAAATGAAGAAACTAATGCTATGTCAATTTCAACTATAGGACAAGATGGAGTTCCTGAAACTAGAATTGTTTTGTTAAAGATGTATTCTCAAAAAGGTTTTATTTTTTATACAAATTATTATAGCTTAAAAGGAAGATCTATTCAAAAAAATCCAAAAGCATGTATTTCTTTTTATTGGCCAAATACAGAAAGACAAATTATTATTCAAGGAGATATTCTAAAATTATCAAAAAATGAATCGGATGAATATTTTTATAAAAGACCAAAAAAAAATCAAATAGGATGTTGGGCTTCTAAACAAAGTGTAATTATACCATCTAAAGAATATTTATTGATTCAATATCAAAAATGGACTCATTTTTTTAAAATACACATGATAAAACGTCCTTTTTATTGGGGTGGATATATCGTAAAACCTTATAAAATAGAATTTTGGCAAGGACAACCTAATAGACTTCATGATAGGTTAATTTATTATAATCTAGAAAAAAAAAATAAATGGAAATTATATCGTTTATCTCCATAACAAAGAAGATAAGGTGATTTTCTCACTTTATCTTCATGAAAAAAAAACTACAAATTTGTTAGTTCGGCACCTATTTTGAATTTAGCAACCTTTTTTCCTGGAATAAAAATTTTTTTTCCTGTTCTAGGATTAATTCCATTTCTTGGATTCCTTTCTATAACAGAAAAGGTTCCAAATCCAACTAAAGTAACTTTATCTCCTTTTTTTAGGGATTCAATTACGGTTTCAATAAATGCATCTGTAATATTTTTCGCTTTTATTTTTGTAATCCCGGTTTTTTCAGCTATTGAATTCACCAATTCTGTTTTGTTCATTATACAATTAATTTAATTTTAATTAACTATAAAACAACATTTTTATAATTAATGATAGCAAATATAATGGATAAATATGTATGACTGAGTAAAAATTTTTTTTTTATCGAACAAAAATATTTTTTCTTATTTTTATTCCATTAATTAAATTTTTTATATTCATTTTTTTTTTGCCTTCTATTTGTCCTTCAATAATAGAAATAAATCCTTCTTTTACCGAAATTTTCATTTCAGATTCTGAAAAAAATACAAATCCAATTGGAAAAAAATGTATTTTTTTTATTTTTTTAACAATGAAAATTTTAAATCTAAAAAATTTTTGTTCATTAAAAAATAAAAATGTCCATGCTGTAGGATAAGGACTTAGTCCCCGAATTTTATTATAAATAACTTCAATAGAAGTTTCTTTCCAAAAAATTCTACAATTTATAGGATATATTTTTGGAGCATATTTTAATGGTAAATAAGGAATATATTTTTGAATTTTAGGTTTTATTTTTTTTTGAAGAATACCTTCTAGAGTTTTTATAATTATAGATCCACTAATTTTTTTTAATTTATTTTCAAGTGTTCCAGCAGTTTCTTCCTTTTTTATTTCTATTTCTTTTTGTAAAAGAATTTTCCCAGAATCAACTTGATCATTTACAATAAAAGTAGTTAATCCAGTTTTATTTTCTCCATTAATAATTGCCCAATTAATAGGAGCAGCTCCTCTATATTGTGGGAGTAAAGAAGCATGTAGATTAAAGGTCACCATTTTTGGATTTCCCCAAACTTCTTTAGGTAAAATTTTAAATGAAACTATAATTTGTATATCTGCTTTCCATATTTTTAAATTTTTTAAAAAAGAAGAATCTAGAAGATTTTTTGGTTGTAAAATAGGAATATGATTTTCTAATGCATATTTTTTGACAGATTTATTATTTATTTTTTTTTTATTGAAAATAGAATCAGGATTTGTAATTATTCCTACAATATTATATTGTCTAATATAAAGTTCTTTTAAAGAAAAAAGAGAAAAAGGAGTAGAACCTATAAATACAATTCTAGGAAACTTTTTCATATATGAATAATATTAAACTATTTTATTTGTAATTTAAATTCACTAATTTTATTATCTTGTAATAAAAAAATAGTTCATTGATTTTTGAAAATCAAACCTAAACAATAATTTATCCGATTTTCAAATATAATTCAAATAAATATCAATAGGTAATAAAATATGTATTGGACTTTAGAATTAGCTTCTCATTTAGAAGATGCTCCTTGGCCAGCATCAAAGGATGAATTAATCGATTTTGCTATTCGAACAGGTGCTCCATTAGAAGTTGTAGAAAATCTTCAACAGTTAGAAAATGGAGAAGGAGAAATTTTTGAATCTATAGAAGATATATGGGCAGATTATCCAAGAGATGACGAAGATTTTTATTGGAATAGAGACGAATATGAACTTTAACTGAAAAATACGTTTAATTATTATAATTGATGAGTCTTTTTAGAAATATATTAAAAAAATTATTAGGAAATAAAAATGAAAAGGATCTTCAAAAAGTTAAAACCTTTTTGATTCATATTAAGGAAGAAGAAAAAAAAATATTATCGTTATCTGATGATGAATTAAGAAATAAAACTCAAGAATTTAAAAATATTATAAAATTATCTACGAAAAAATTTTATGAAAAAAAAGAATCTTTTATAAAAAAAGTAGAAAAAAAATATTGTAACATACTTAATTTAGAAAAAGTAAAATTAAATAAAGAAAAAATTAAGGAAGAGTGTTATAAAGTAGAACAAAAAGTATTAATGAATCTTTTATCAAAAGCTTTTGCTGTTATTAAAGAAACTGCTAAACGTTTTAAAGAAAAAAAACAACTTATAGTAAAATTAACGGATTTTGATGAAAAGTTATCAAAAGTTAAACCTTATGTTGTATTAAGCAATAATATGGCAATTTGGAAAAATAAATGGGATGCCTGTGGAAAATCTGTAATCTGGGATATGGTCCATTATGATGTTCAATTAATGGGTGGAATTGTCCTTCATCAAGGAAAAATTGCCGAGATGGCTACTGGAGAAGGAAAAACTTTTGTAGCTACTTTATCCGCTTATTTAAATGCTCTTTCTGGAAGAGGTGTGCATATTGTAACAGTTAATAATTATTTATCTAAAAGGGATACAAATTGGATGGCACCTTTAATGGAATTTCACGGATTAAGAGTAGAGTGTATTGATGATTATCCATCTTCTAATATTTATATGCGTAAAAAAGCTTATAAAGCAGATATTACTTATGGTACCAATAATGAATTTGGATTTGATTATTTACGTGATAATATGGTTTCTTCTAAAGAGGATTTGGTACAAAGAGAATTAAATTACGCTATTATAGACGAAATTGATTCCGTTTTAATAGATGAGGCACGGACTCCTTTAGTTATTTCAGGTCCAGTTGATTCTCATAATGATAATAAAGAGGAATTTAAATTATTAAAAAATAAAGTAGAAGATCTTGTAAAAAATCAAAATTTAGAAATTAAAAATTTTTTTTATGAATCTAAAAATTTAATTAAATCTGGAAATAAAAAATTAGGAGGATTTAAACTTTTTCAAGTATATCGAGGTTTACCCAAAAAAAAATCCTTAATTAAATTTTTAAGTGAAGATAAGAATCGCTTACTTTTACAAAAAGTAGAAAATTATTATTTACAAGATAACGGAAGAGAGATGTATAAAGTAGATAAAGATCTTTATTTTGTTATAGATGAAAAAAATAATACTGTAGAATTAACGGATAAGGGAATTGAATTTTTATCTAAAAATGTAAAAGATATAAGATTTTTTGTATTACCTGATATTAATTTAGAAATTACTGAATTAGAAAAAAAATTTTTTTCTAAAGAAAAAGAAATAAAAGAAAAAGAAAAACTTTTAAATAATTTTACAGTTAAATTACAACGTATACATACAATAAATCAACTTCTTAAGGCATATACTTTATTTGAAAGAGATATAGATTATGTAGTCTTAGAAGGAAAAGTAAAAATAGTGGATGAACAAACTGGTCGGATAATGGAAGGAAGACGTTATTCAGATGGAATTCATCAAGCAATTGAAGCAAAAGAAAATGTAAAAATTGAATCTTCTAGTCAAACTTTTGCAACTATTACTTTACAAAATTATTTTAGAATGTATAAAAAAATATCTGGAATGACTGGTACAGCGGAAACAGAATCCGGAGAATTTTTTCACATTTATAAATTAGATGTTATAGTTATTCCTACACATAGAAAAATCCAAAGAATGGATTTACAAGATTTTGTTTTTAAAACAAAACGTGAAAAATATAATGCGATTATAGAAAAAATTATTTATTTATCTAAATATGAAAAACGTCCTGTTCTTGTTGGAACAACTTCCGTTGAAGTATCTGAATTTATTAGTAGAGCTTTAAAATTTAGAAAAATTAAACATAATGTTTTAAATGCAAAATTACATGATAAAGAAGCAGAAATTATAGAAAAAGCAGGTCTACCTGGATCTGTAACTATAGCGACTAATATGGCCGGTAGAGGAACAGATATAAAACTTTCAAAAGAAGTTGTAAAATATGGTGGACTTTATGTTTTAGGAACTGAAAGACATGATTCTAGAAGAGTAGATAATCAATTAAGGGGGCGTGCTGGCCGTCAAGGAGATCCAGGAAACTCTCAATTTTATGTATCTCTAGAGGATAATTTAATTCGTTTATTTATAGATTCAGAAAGATTATCTAAATTAATGGATCGTTTTGGCCATAAAGAAGGGGATATTATCCAACATTCTTTGTTAACGAAATCTATAGAAAGAGCACAAAAAAAAATAGAAGATAATAATTTTAGTATTCGAAAACGTTTGTTAGATTATGATGATGTTATTAATAAACAACGAGAGTTTATTTATAAAAAGCGTAAGAATGCTTTATGTGGAAAAGATCTTAGTTTAGATATTTCTAATATGATATATGTTTTATTGGATATTATGATACTAGTTAATAAATCCTTAAATGATTTTAAAAATTTAGAATACGAATTTTTTCAAATTTTTGGAATTAACTTTCCTATACCAGAAAATGAATTCTTTTTATATAAAGAACGAGATTGTATCAATAAAATACATAATCTAATTATAAATTTTTATGAAAAAAAAAAAGAAAAAAGAATTTATCAAGAAATTTATCCTATTATATCCAATATTTTTGAAAAAAATCATATAGATTGTCAAATTCAGATAACGTTTACAGATGGTATTACTAACATTAGCTCTGAATATAGTTTAAAAGAAAGTTATAAAGATCGAGGTTTATCATTACTATCTATATTTGAAAAAAAAACTATATTGTGTTTTCTAGATGAAAAATGGAAAGAACATTTACGGGAAATGGATAATTTACGATATTCGGTACAAAATGCTATTTTTGAACAAAAAGATCCTTTGATAGTTTATAAACAAAATGCTTTTAATTTATTTCAAGAAAGGGTTTATGAAATTAATAGAAAAATTATTTCTTTTTTTATTAAATCTACTATCATGAAAGGTAATATTTTATGTATTCCAAAAAATAATAGGATAATAGATTTTTTTTTAAAAGGAAAAAATAATCAAAAATTAGGAAGAAATAATCGAATTATTATCCGTCATTTAGTTACAGGAAAAACCAAAAATATAAAATTTAAACAGGTAGATTTTTTTTTGAAAAAAGGAGATTGGATCATAGAAGAGGATTTTTTTTAGTTAGAAACTTCCGGTTATGTTAATTAGAAATAAAACGTATATTTTTTATTATAATTTTATTTATAGTTTTTTTTTATTTTGGGATGAGTTTATATTCCATAAAAAAAAAGTATGATAATATTGATGAAATTCCATATAATACATTTGGTGTTGTTTTAGGAACTTCTAAATATTTACATGGTGGGGGGATAAATGCTTATTTTAAATATAGAATAGATGCAGCTTATTTTCTTTTTTATCATAAAAAAATTCGTTACATTATCGTTAGTGGAGATAATAGAGAAAAAAATTATAATGAACCAAAAATGATGAAAAAAGAATTAATTAAAAAAGGAATTCCCGATTATTTTATATATGAAGATTTTTTTGGAATTAGTACTATACATTCTGTATTAAGAGTTTATAAAATTTTTAATCAAAAAAAATTTACCATTATTTCTCAAAAATTTCATAATGAAAGAGCCATCTTTATTGGAAATTGTTTAGGATTAGATATTATAGGTTTTAATGCAAAAAATATTTCTTTTGATTGGAAAATACAGATTAGGGAAATTTTCGCTAGAATTAAAGTTATATGGGATATATTTTTATTTTTTTTTAAAACAAAAAAATTAAGATAAATAGGATAAATATTTTTTTAATATTTCTGCATTATTAGATTTTTGAGTATTAATTTCTAAAAGAAATGGTTTATCCGATTTATTCCAAAAAACATACAAATTATTTTTTAAAGAAAGTTTATCGGATACTATTTCATATTTCCAATTATGCATTTCACAAATTTTTTTTGCAGTTAAAAAATGTTTTGTTTCAAAAAAATTAAAAATTTTTTTAGAAATTTTTTTTTCTGATAAAAATCTGAAAATATTCCCTCCTCCATTATTTATAAGGATAATACGGAAATTATTTGGAGTATAATTGTTCCATAAAGCATTACTATCATAAAAAAAACTGATATCACCAATAATTAAAGTTACTATTTTTTTACTTTTTACAGCATAACCTATAGCAGTAGAAACACAACCATCTATTCCTGACGTACCTCTATTACAATAAGATTGTACAGAATATTTTTTTTTATCAAAAAGTTGATAATAGCGTATTATAGTACTGTTTCCTAATTGTAAAATGGAATATTTAGGAATGGATTTAAATATAAAAAATAAAACTTTAAGATCTGAAAAACTTTTTTCTTTTTTTAAAAAAAAATTATTTTTTTTTATTCTTTTTTTTCTCAATATTTCCCATTTATATCTATAATCAGAGGATTGTAAATTATTTCCATGAAATATTTTGAAAAAAAATTCAGGTTTTATTGACCAAAAATTCGTTAGACTATAATAAGTATCTGGGTAATTTTTTATATTTTCTCCTATATGCCAATGATATAAAGGTGGAAATTTTCGTAAAAAAAATTTTATTTTTTTAGATATAATATTTCCACCAATAGTTAATAAAATATTAGGTTTTAAATTAATCCATTCTTGAGTTTTTATACTAAAAATAAGTTGGTCTATACATGAAAAAAATAATTTTCCGTATACATGAGATGTAGTTTCGGTAAAAATAACTATAGAAGGATCTATACTTAATTTTTTTAAAATTTTTTCCAATTTTTTTTCTGAATGATATAATCCTAATAAAATCATTTTTTTTTTAGATTTTTTCCATATAAATTCTTCTTTTTTATAATATTTAGATTTTTCAATATAATTTATTACAGGTAAAGTTTTTATAATTTTAGGTTTTACTTGCAAAAAATTTGTAGTCTCATAAAGAGGTTCTGAAAAAGGGATATTAATATGTATAGGTTTTTTTTTAAAAATGCATTTATTAATAGATTCATTGATTAATCTATCATTATACCATAATCCTAATTTAGATTCTTCTTCGGTTAATTGAATAGATGATTCAACATGATTTTTAAAAATATTTTCTTGATCAATAGATTGGCCTTCAAGAATATCTATAATTTTTTTTGGTCTATCTGCAGTAATAAAAATAAGTGGAATATTTTGATAAAATGCTTCCGTCACTGCAGGATAATAGTTTACTACGGAAGAACCAGAAGTACAACTAAGAACTACAGGTTTTTTTATTTTTTGTGCTATTCCCAAAGCAAAAAATCCAGCACAACGCTCGTCAACAATGCTATAAGTTTTGAAGGAATCATGCTGGGTAAAATGGATAATTATTGGAGCATTTCTAGAACCTGGAGATATTATTATATGAAATATTGATTTTGATATCAATATTTCACCTAAACTTTGTACTATCTTTTTATTTGAATACATTTTAAAAAAAATTAAATCATTCCTCCATTAACATTAAATACAGAGCCAGTAATATAATTAGATAAATCAGAAGCTAAAAATAAACTACAGTTAGCTACATCTTGAGGAATTCCAGGTCTTTTTAAGGAAATTTTATTTATCCAATTTTCTTTTATTTTGGATTGAATATGCAAATTCATTTTTGTAGAAATATAGCCAGGAGCTATAACATTACAACGAATATTTTTTTTTCCTAATTCTTTAGAAATTGATTTAGTAAATCCTATAATTCCTGCTTTAGATGCTGAATAATTAGATTGTCCTGAATTTCCTGTTATTCCTATGATAGAACTCATATTAATGATACTTCCATTTTTTTGTTTTATCATAGGAAATATTACATATTTGGTTAGATTAAAAATAGAATAAATATTAGTTCGAATGACTTGATCCCAATCTGTTTCTGACATTCTAAATAAAAAATTATCTTTTATAATTCCTGCATTATTCACTAATATATCTATAACTCCAAATTTTTCTATAACTTTTTTTACTAATTCTTTTGAAGAATTTAAATTTTTAAGATCAATTTCGTATGAAACTACCGAATTTCCCAATTCATCAGATAATTTTTTAGCATTTTTTTTTGAAGAAAAAAAAGTAAAAATTACCTGTGCACCATGTTTTACAAATGTTTTCACAATAGATTTTCCTATATCTCCTGAGCCACCTGTAACTATTGCTATTTTTCCATTTAAAAGTTTCATATATATTTTTTATTTTTTTTGAGATAATCTAATATTTTCTATTAATTTAAGTACCATATTTAATTGTTTTTCAGTACTAATTAATGTACTATCTATTTCTATAGAATCTTTTGGTTTTTTAAGTGGAGAAATTCTTCGATATAGATCCATCATATCTCTATAAAAGAGATTTTTTTTTACTTCTTCATAAGAAATTGTTTTTCCTTTTTTTTTAAAATATTCAAATCTTCTATAAGAACGAACTTCTATAGACCCTTTCATAAAAATTTTCAATTCCGATTGAGGAAATATATTAGATCCTATATCTCTTCCATCCATAATAATTCCTTTTTTATTTCCAAAATTTTTTTGTATAATTGTTAATTTTTTTCGAATTTCTGGAATTCTAGCTATTAAACTAACTTTATTACTTACTTCTATTGATCTAATTTCAGATTGAACATTTTCTTTATTTATAAATATATCGGTTCTATTTAATTTATTATTCCATTTAAATTGAAAATTTATATTTATCAAAAAAGGAATAAAATTTGTTATATTCCATAAATCACTATGAAATATTTTTTTTCTAATAGCTAATAATGTTATACTTCTATACATTGCTCCGGTATCTATATAAGTATATTTTAATTTTTTAGAAAGATTTTTAGCTAAAGTACTTTTTCCAGAAGCTGAATATCCATCTATAGCTATAATCATTTTTCGATTCATAATGGAGAATAAATTAATTCGTATTTATATGATAATAATTTATAGTAAAGTTTAACAGATAAAAAATCTGTAGAAAAATCTTTTTCATTTGGTAAAAGTTCAACAATATCAAAACCTATAATTTGTTTATTTTCAAAAACCATTTTTAAAAATTTTAAAATTTCGTACCAAAAAAAACCTCCTGGTTCTGGAGTTCCTGTAGAAGGGGCTATACTTGGATCAAAAACATCTATATCTATACTTATAAATACATTTTTAGATAATCTTTGAATCGCTTTTTTCATCCATAAATCATTTTGATATATTTCATGAAAATAAAAAATATTATCATTTTGGATATACCTTTTCTCTAGTATATTCATGCTTCGAATCCCTATTTGTATAATTGGAAATTTTTTTGAAGCTTCATACATAGAACAAGCATGATTATAAGGATCTCCATTGTATTTAGGACGTAAATCGGCATGTGCATCCATGTGTAGAATACTCATATCAGGGAATTTTTCTCCAAATGCTCGAATACTACCTATAGATATAGAATGGATACCCCCAATTAGAGTTACAAATTTTTTTTTAAAAAGATATTTTTTAGTAATATTATATACTTGTTCTATCATTTTTTTGGAAGAAAATGAATAATTAATTATAGGATAAGATATATATATACCTCTTTTATAAACTTCAGAATTAGTTTCTATATCATATAATTCCATATGTTCTGATGCAGATAAAAATGCTTTAGGACCTTTTTTAGAACCTTTTCTCCACGTACCTGTATAATCATATGGAACTGGAATAAGGACTATTTTAGATTTTTCAAGAGTAGCATATTTTTTTAGGAATTCCAGCAAAAGTTTTTTTTTTTCATAAAAAAATATTATTTTCAATAACCTAATATTTTTAATATTTCTTCATATTTTTGTGAATAACGAAATATTTTATATACTAAGTTTTTTTTTTCGTCATAATTGATTAAAATATGGATTGGTTGTGGAATAAGACAATGATGTACTCCTCCATATCCACTTATTGTATCTTGATATGCTCCAGTATTAAAAAATCCAATATAAAGTGGTATTTTTTTCCGGAAACAGGGAAGATATATTGCATTCAGATGTTGTTCTGAATTATAATAATCATCACTATCACAGGTTAACCCCCCTAAAAATACTCTTTCATAAGAATCATTCCAACGATTAATTGCCATCATAATAAAACGGCTATTTATAGCCCAAGTATCTGGTAGAGTAGTCATAAAAGAACTATCAATCATATTCCATTTTTCTCTATCATTTTGCTTTTTTTGATTAAGTATTTTATAGATAATTCCACCACTTTCTCCTACTGTATAGGAACCAAATTCTGTATATATATGTGGTTCTAAAATATTCTCATTTTTACAAAATTTTTTGATTTGATAAATAATTTCATTGGTAATGTATTCATAGTCATATTTAAATGACATAGATGTTTTAATAGGGAATCCACCTCCTATATTTAGGATATTTAATTCAGGTGCAATTTTTTTTAATCTAGCGTAAATATGTAAACATTTAAAAAGTTCATTCCAGTAATAAGAGGTATCTTTTATTCCTGTATTGATGAAAAAATGCAACATTTTTAGTTCAACTTTTGAATTATTTTTTATTTTATTCAAATAAAAAATAAGGATATCTTTATATCCTATTCCTAATCGGGAAGTATAAAATTCAAATTTTGGTTCTTCTTCAGAAGCAATACGTATACCTAACTTAAATGGATAATGGATAAAAAAACTTAATTTTTCCAATTCATCATAATTATCTAATATTGGAATAGTATTATAAAAACCGTTGTTAATTAATTCTGATATATTTTTTATATAATTATGAGTTTTAAATCCATTACAAATAATTTCAATATTTTTATTCATTTTACCTTTTTGATAAAGATTTTTAATGATTTCTATATCATAAGCATATGAAGTTTCAATGCTAATATTATTTTTTAATACTTCTTCTAATACA
Source organism: Blattabacterium sp. (Cryptocercus punctulatus) str. Cpu (assembly GCF_000236405.1). Taxonomy (NCBI): domain Bacteria; kingdom Pseudomonadati; phylum Bacteroidota; class Flavobacteriia; order Flavobacteriales; family Blattabacteriaceae; genus Blattabacterium; species Blattabacterium sp. (Cryptocercus punctulatus) str. Cpu. The sequence goes on from NC_016621.1 coordinate 59,874, forward strand.
AAATAAAAATGAGAACTTTTTGTACAATAACAATAGGTATATTTATTTTTATATTGATTAGAATGAATTGCTTTTTTAAACCATTTTTTTGCTTTTTGTATATTTTGAGAAATTTTTGGTAAATAGTTAAATTTTAATGGAGTACCATATTTTTGAATGAGATTTATTAATGGAATTCCATGGAATTCTAAAAAATTATTTTTAATAGTAAATTCCTCGGTAGGAAAATTAAAAGTTTGATCTATAAGATCAGAATATCGAATTTTCATTGAATAAAATTAAGGGGTAGAAAAATTTAAAATTTTTTTTGTTTTTCTATTTTTTTTCTATATATCATAAATTTTTTCAAAAAATATCTATTTCTCCATCCATTACGGAATTAATATTTGTAGTTTCATAACCTGTCCGTAAATCTTTGACTAATTTGTAAGGATGCATAATATAATTTCTAATTTGATTTCCCCATTCTATTTTTTTTTTTTCAGATTCTATTTTATTTTTTTTTCTCATTTTTTTTTTTATTTCTATTTCAAATAATCTAGATTTTAGAAGATGCAAAGCTCTTTGTCTATTTTGTATTTGTGAACGATATTCTGTATTTTCAATAGTAATTCCAGTAGGAATATGACGTAATCTAACTCCTGTCTCAACTTTATTTACATTTTGTCCACCTGATCCAGAAGATCGAAAGGTTTCCCAATGAATATCAGATATTTTTATATCAATTTTTATATTTTTATCTATTGAAGGATAGACATAAACAGAAGAAAAAGAAGTATGACGTTTTGAATTATTATCAAATGGAGATATACGGATTAACCGATGTACTCCATTTTCTCCTTTTAAATATCCAAAAGCATATATTCCTTTAAATTCTAAAATAATGGATTTTATTCCCGTTATATCTCCAGAAATGAGATGAATATTTTTAACAGAATATTTTTTTTTTTCAGCCCACATAATATACATTCTCATGAGCATAGAACTCCAATCACAGCTTTCAGTTCCCCCTGCTCCAGAAGAAATTTGAAGTATAGCATTTAAACTGTCTTCCTCTTCTGAAAGAAAGTTTTTTAATTCTAAATTTGATAGTAATTTTTTTGTTTTATATAATTGAATTTTAAGATCTTTTTCAAGATTTTCTTCTTTAGAAAGAGAAAATATTAATTCTAATTCTTCTAGAGAATTTTTTAATTCAAAAAAATCTTTTATATATGTTTTCATAACATGAAAATGTTTTATAAAATTTTTGGATTTTTTATAATTATTCCAGTAATGAGGATTTAAAAATTTTTTTTGTTCTTTATCAAGATATTTATTAATCTCATCAATATTAAGAACTTTATAAAGTTTATCAATTCTTTCTGAAATAGATTGTATTTCATCTTTTATGATCATAAAACGAAAATAGATTAATTTAAAATATAGAATTCAAAAATTATGTAAAAAATAAATACAAAAATTTTTATCTGTAATTATGAACTTCAATAAATTTACTATAAAATCTCAAAAAATAATACAAAAAATTTAACATATTACTTTTAAAAAAAATAAATTTTCTATTGAAAATGTACATATTATAAAATTTTTTTTAGTAAAAAAAAAGACAATTTTATTCCTTTTTTTATAAAAAAAATTAAATATAAATTATCAATTAATAAAATAAAAGAATTAAATAAAATACTCTCTTTTTATCTTTTTTAAAAAATAAAAGTAGAAAGGATATGTTTTTTTCTACTAAACATTTAAACAATTATATATATAAATGTTAAAAAAGCAGAACTTTATACTAATATTTTAAAAAATGAATTTATTTCTAGATAACATAATTTTTTTTCAATTTTTACAAAATTAGGATATAATGCATCAATTATTTATAAATCAAAAAATTATAGATAAAAATATTCAAAATATGATTGAAAATATCAGAAAAAAAAGTAAAAATTTAATTTATAAATTAAAAAAAAATACTTATAATTTTTTAGATAAATATGCAAAAAAATATTAATGAATGGGAAAATAAAGGGAAATTAGATCTTATTATTAGACATGATGAAACAATACGTATAATTTAAAAAATAAAAAAATTTTTTCTTTAGATGTGGCTTCTATCATTGCAGAATCTATATAAATATAAAGGAAAATTTGAATAACGTTTTTTTTTAAAATTATTCTTAAATTTATCGATGCAATTCATACATTAATGGTAAATCCTGGGGATAGAAAAAGTGCTATAAATGCTGAAATATTTTAAAATAAATAAATCTTTAAAAAGAATATTTCAACAGGTATATATTGAATAACCATCTATAAAAAATTCTATATTTATTTTACGTGGTATTAAAGATAAAAAATTCAAAATAAATCTATTATTTATGCAGTTGAATTATCTCAACGTTATATTAACGAACGTTTTTTACCAGATTAAGCTATTGATATTATTGATGAAGCAACTTCAAAAATAAAAATGGAAATAAACTCTAAACCATAAAAATTAGATATTTTACATAGGAAAATAATGAAAATGTAAATTCAAATAGAGGCTATAAAAAGATAAAATGATTAATCATAAACATAAATCTGGATTTGTTAATATTATAGGATTTCCAAATGTAGGGAAATCAACATTAATGAATTCTCTTGTAGGAGAAAATATATCTATAATAACCAATAAACCACAAACAACTCGTCATAGAATATTGGGAATAATAGATCAATATGATTACCAAATTATTTTTTCAGATACTCCTGGTATTATGATAAAACCGATTTATTCTATGCAAAAAATTATGATGCAATATGTAAAAAAATCTTTTAAAGACGCTGATATTATATTATTTACTACAGAAATAGGAAAATTTAATTTATTGAATAAATATTTATCCTTTTTGAAGTTTCTTAAAGAACAAAAAATTCCTATTCTTATATTAATCAATAAAATTGATAAAATTGGAGTAGTATATAGTGAAAATATGTTATATGATACAATAAATTATTGGAATAATTTTTTTCCTAATTCAGAAATATTACCAATATCTGCATTAAAAAATATAAATCAAGATTTATTACTAAATAAAATTTTAGATTTATTATCTAAAGGACCTCCTTATTATCCTAAAGGAATTTTAAGTGATAGATCTGAACGCTTTTTTGTAAATGAAATAATTAGAGAAAAAATATTTTTAATGTATAAAAAAGAAATTCCTTATTCTGTAGAAATTTCTACGGAAAAATTTAAGAATGGAAAGAATAGCATACATATAGATTCTTCCATATATGTAGAACGTGATTCCCAAAAAGGAATTTTAATTGGAAAAAAAGGAAATTCTATAAATAAATTAGGATATTTTTCTATAAAAGGAATAGAAAATTTTTTTAGTAAAAAAATATGGTTAAGATTAAATGTAAAAATATGCAAAAATTGGCGTTCAAATTATAAAAAACTCCAAAATTTTGGATATTAAAATTATTCAATTTTTATAATGAAAAAAAATTTTTTTCCAAATTGAAGTAAAATATATTTTTTTTTTATTATATTTTCTTTTTTAAGAAGTATATTTTTTTTAATAATTTTTTTATTTATAGAAATAGAATTTAAATTTAAAGCACGATTAGCTTCACTTTTAGATTTAAATAGATTACTTTTTTTTAATAAATCTAATAAAAAAATTCCTTTTCTAAAATCTTTATAAGATAAAAGCATATGCGGAATATTATCGTAAAGTGAACTAAGTATATCTTCATCTAAAGATGAAAATAGATTATTGGTATATTTTTTTCCAAATAAAATATGTGAAATTTTTACTACTTTTTCATAAGATTTTTTTCCATGAACCCATTTAGTTATTTCCGATGCTAATTTTTTTTGTAATAGTCTTTTTTCTGGATTTTTCCTATGTTTTAAAATTAATGTTTCAATTTTTTTTTTAGAAAAAAAAGTATAAATTTTAATAAAATTTTCAATTTCAATATCTGAAATATTGATCCAAAATTGATAAAATTTATATGGAGAAGTTTTATTATGATCTAACCAGATATTTCCTTCTTGCATACTTTTTCCAAATTTCAATCCATCAGTTCTTGTAACCAAAGGAAAAGTAATTCCATATGCTTTTTTTCCTGTTTTTTTTTTAATAAGTTCTATTCCGGTAGTTATATTCCCCCATTGATCTGATCCACCAACTTGTAGAAAACAATTTTTTTTTTTATTTAAATAAAAAAAATCATAACCTTGAATAAGAGTATAAGTAAATTCCATGAAAGAGATTCCTTTATATTTTTTATTATTATTTTTTATACGGTTTTTAACAGAATCTTTAGATATCATATAATTTATAGTAAAATGTTTTCCTATATTTCTGATAAATTCTAAAAAAGAAATATTTTTTATCCAATCAAAATTATTGATAAATTCTATTTTTTCTGAATAACTATCTAATAATTTAGATAATTGTTTTTTAATAGATTCTATATTTTCTTGTAATGTTTTTTTTTTTAAAAAAATTCTTTGATCATATTTTCCTGATGGATCTCCTATAAAACCTGTTGCCCCTCCAATTAATATTAAGGATTTATGCCCCATTCTTTGAAAGTGGATTAATATAATAATTGGAATTAAGCTACCTATATGTAAAGAATCATATGTTGGATCGAACCCTATATATATAGTAGTAATTTTTTTTAATTGTTTTTCTACACCAGGAACACTATTTTTTATTAACCCTCTCCAAGTAAGTTCATCAATAATATTTTTCATATTAAAAAATTAAGGTAACTTAATAAATTTATCTTTGATTATTTTTATGAAATTTTTTCTAAAAAAAACTATAACATATAATTTTTTAACTTTTTTTTTTAGTTTTATTCATATAATATGGAACTTTTTTTTTATGAAAAAAATTTTTTTTTATTAAAAATATATATTTTTTTATTTCCTATTAATAGTTTTTTTTTCTTTTTTTATTTGTTAACCATAAATAAAAGAACTGATTTATATATTATATTTTCAATTTACAGTTATTTTGTAATATTTATATATTTTTTTATTTAATTATTGAATATAATCTTTTGAATTCAATTCCAACAATTATTAATTTTATTTTTTCGTATTTGATGATACTTTTTTTCAAAACTATAATTTTAATAAATTGTCGGAATAATAAAAGTTATTTTTAATACTTTGAATAATTTATGTATATATACTATAATCTAGTATATTCTATTTTTTTATGAAATTTTTTTTTAGATATGTAGATAGTTTCATTTATATATTTGGAATAATACTATATTGTATTTTATGTGTAGATGTTGGAGTAATTCATATCATATCATATCATATGAAAAAAAATACTTTTAGAAAAATTTATCAAAAATTCCTATTTTTTTTTCTATAATTGGAATTTTTGGATTTAAAATTTCTGAAATTCTATTAATTAGACATGGTAGAAAAATTTTTACATAACATTCATATGTAATAAATTTTTTTTTTTGATGAAAAAAAATTACGGGAATTGTTAATATTGAATTATTTTTATCTTTTTCTGGTGAAACAATAGAAATAATTGGTGGAGAATTTTTTAATCCTAAAAATATAGGTGATTTAAACCATAAATACATATAAATCAATAATTGCATAGTATTTCTATTATCGGGATCTTGAAATATATTTTCAATTTTATTCAAAGGAATATGTATGTTTTTTATTTTTGATATTCCTATTTTATAATCAATAATACGTGTAATTCCATCATATTCGTCAATTCGATCTATGATTCCATATAAATTAACTTGATGCTTTCCAATATCCAATATTGTGGAAGAACTACATTCTAATTCTTTAATTAAAATTTGATGACCTTTATGAACAAAACCTTCCTCCCAGGAAATAAAATTTTTTATATAATTTTTTACTATAGAATATAATAATATATTTTTACCTTTTATAAAAGAATTTTTGATATATTTTAATATTACTTTTTCTGTAATATATTCGTAATTTTTTTTCATTTCATTAATCCAATCTATAGTAATTAAATATCCTTTAATAGGATGATATAAGATTTCTAATGTTTTATGTATTATTTTTCCTACTTGTTGTTTTATAGAAATTTTTTCTAGATCATTTAATCCAAGAATTTTTTTGTAGTAAAAAAGAAGAGGATTATAATTATACAGATTAATAGAAGAAGGAGATATACCATGAGTAGATATTTTATCTAGACGTTGAATCATTGATTCTGTTTTTTTTATCACAATAGGATATATTTTCGACTTTGAAAATAAAAATGAAAAATTTTTTTTCTTTTCTATAGTAAGTTTTGAACTTATTTCTATTTGATGAATAAAACGACTTTTTTCTCCCGAATTAAGTTCATCTGGTTGATTTTTATAAATCAAATAAATATCTTTTGAATTTTTTAAAATTTTTTTAAAATAATGATGATAAATTTCTTCATTTTCTTGAAAAATGGAAAGATTGAATTGATTCCTAATATCAAATGGAATAAAAGTATTATATTTTTTTATTCTATCTGGGGGAATTACCCCTTCGTTAACGGAAGTTATAATAGTATTTTCAAAATTTTCGAAATAAGAATCTATAAATTCTATTATATTCAATCCTTTTGGATTTTTTTGTATATATGGTATTTTTTCTGTATTTATAAATTGTTGATAAATATTGAATATATCTTTAATTCCTAAAAAATTTTTTTCTGTTTTTCGTACTAATATTCTTAATTTTTGCATATAAATTTCCAATTTTGAAAGAAATTTTAATTCTAATAGATTATTTTTTGAATTTGAAATAAATATAATTTTCAATTTTCTAATAAAGCTTATAATACCAATAATACATTTTTTAGTGTCATTAGTTTGTATTTGAAAAATGATATTTATATCATTTTTGGATAAATATTTATTTATTATAGATTCTGGAATAAAATTTGAATTTTCTACATTCCATTTATCTACTATAAACGATAAATTTTTTAATAAAAATTTTTTTATATATCCATCTGATAATAATCTTAGTATATCTTTTCCATAAAATTTTTTAAATTTTTCCTTTTTTAATAATAATTCAAAAATTGAAAAAAATGTATAATGAATAGGGATATTTTTTATTGGATAGTCTATAGATATAGATAGATTGTTTCCTAAAATTTTTTTTAGTGAATTAAATAAAGGGATAATTAAATATTTATCTCCTAAAATAATACCAATTTTATATGGATTTATCCCATTTTTGATCATTTTATAGACTAATGTTTCTACTATTTTAACTTGTTCTATTTCTTTAGAAACACTAATAATTTTTATATGATTAAGATATATATCGTTGATTAAAGTTGGTTTTATCTTTTTTTTGATGAAAAAATTAAAAGGATTTTTTATTAATATATTTTTTTTATCTAAATCATATATAGATCCTTTTTTTAATTGTATGATTTTTTTTATAAATTCTATTTCACATTTATTTAATAATTGGGATTTTGAAAAAAATAGAATGATTCGTATATCTGAGTTTTTTAATAAAAAATTATTTAAACGAGAAATAGCTATTCTAAAAATCATTCCAGTATAACCGATCCCTTTTTTTAAAAGGATACTTTTTAGAATTTTATAAAATTTATAAATTTCTTTCCAAAAAAGAAATTTTTTTTTTTCTATCAAATTATTTTCTAAATTCAGATTCCATTTTTTAATTTTTTCTGTAGAAATAATATAAGCAAAAAAATGTTCAATATTAATCAAATTAAAATCCAAATCTTGAAAATCATTTAAAATATAAGGAGCCCATTTTAAAAAATCATTAAATTTTTTTGATAAATAACTATTTTCTTCTTTAAAAAAATAAAAAAAATGAAAAAGTATATAAGATTCATTAAAAATATATAAACCGGATATTTTTTCAATAAATTTTTCTATTGTATAAATTTCTGTAAATAGATGATTTTTAGATTGGTATTTTTTTTTGATATATTCTATAATAGAATCGTTAAATGATATCAATATTAATTTTTTTTTCAAGTATTTTTTTTGAATTAATAAATATTGAATTACTTGATCAATTTTTTTTATCACAATAAAAATTTTTTTTAAACGATTTTTTTGAAAAAAAATATTCTATTTTTATTTGATCTTTTTTGATTTGTCTTTTCAGATCATAAAGTGTACTAAATTTTTTTTCTTCACGAATTCTTTTAACAATAAAAATATCAATTTTCTTTCCATATATTTCTTGATAAAAATCGAAAATATGAACTTCAATTTTTATTTTTATTTTTTTATTAACTGTAGGGCAGGTCCCTATATTCATCATTCCTTTATAAAAAGGATTAAAAATATTAACTTTTACAGCATAAACTCCTTTTTTTGGAATTAATTTATTTTCATTTAGTTGAATATTAGCGGTTGGAAAATTTAATGTTTTACCTATTCCTTTACCTTTTATTACATAACCAGATAAGTTATATAAATAACCTAAAGCATTATTAGCCCATTCTATATTACCTATTAAAAGAGATTTTCGTATATTAGTAGAACTAATAATTTTTTTTTTATATTTATAAGGATTTACTTTATAAATTTTGATTCCATATAATTTAGAAATTTTTTTTAGTTGATGGAATGTCCCATCTCTATTTTTTCCTAAATGAGAATCATATCCAGTTATAATTTTTTTAATTTTCATTTTAGAAAATAAAATCTTTTGAAAAAAATATTGAATACTTAATTTTGAAAATTTTTTGGTAAAAGGATGAATAATCAAATGTTCTATTCCTGTTTTTTTTAGATTATGAATTCTTTCAGTAAGAGTATTTAAATATAAAATATTTTTTTTAGGAATTAGTACTTCTTTAGGATGTTGGTTAAAAGTTAATAAAACAGTACAATACTTTCCTTTTGCTCTAAAAATTAAGTTTTGAATAATTTTTTTATGTCCTATATGAACTCCATCAAAAAAACCAAGTGTAAATACACATGGTAAAAAGGAAGAAAATTCATCAATAAATGAATAAATTTTCAAAATTTATTATCTTTTTTTTCTCTTACATATATATTTGCAAATATATATGATTAACGTATACTATACTAATTAATAGTTTTTTTGATGGCATGAATAAAAAAAAATTAAAAGGAAAAATAATTAAAATTATAGGACCAGTTATTGATGTATCTTTTAAAGATACAGCATCTCTACCTAAAATTTACGATGCATTAGAAGTAAAATTATCCAAAAGAAATAAAATTATATTAGAGGTTCAACAGCATATTGGAGAATATAGCGTACGTTGTATTTCTATGGAAGTTACCGATGGATTAAAAAGAGGACAAGAGGTGGAAATTATAGGTGGCCCAATTAGTATTCCAATAGGAGAATCTATTAATGGTAGAGTATTTAATGTTTTAGGTGAACCTATTGATGGATTATTTCCTTTAGATAAGTCTAATTCTAGATCTATTCATAATCCACCCCCTAAATTTAAAGATTTATCTACAGATACCGAAATATTATATACAGGGATTAAAGTAATTGATTTGATTGAACCTTATTCAAAAGGAGGAAAAATTGGATTATTTGGTGGTGCTGGAGTAGGAAAAACTGTTTTAATACAAGAATTAATCAATAATGTAGCGAAAAAACATGGAGGCCATTCGGTTTTTGCTGGTGTAGGAGAAAGGACTAGAGAAGGAAATGATTTATTACGAGAAATGTTAAAATCAGGAATTATAAAATATGGAAATTCATTTATGGAATCTATGAAAAAAGGATATTGGGACCTTTCTAAAGTAGATAAGGAATCCTTAAAAAAGTCTAAAGCAGTTTTTATTTTTGGGCAAATGAATGAATCTCCTGGTGCAAGAGCTAGAGTTGCATTATCTGGATTAACATTAGCGGAATATTATAGAGATCAAGTTTTGAAAAAAAAAGGACAAGATGTTTTATTTTTTATAGATAATATATTTAGATTTACTCAAGCAGGATCAGAAGTTTCTGCATTATTAGGAAGAATTCCATCTTCTGTAGGTTATCAGCCAACTTTATCATCGGAAATGGGATCTATGCAAGAAAGAATTACATCTACAAAAAAAGGTTCGATTACTTCAGTACAAGCTATTTATGTCCCTGCTGATGATTTAACTGATCCAGCTCCTTCCATTACATTTTCCCACTTAGATGCAACTACCGTACTTTCCAGAAAAATAGCTTCTTTAGGAATTTATCCAGCAATAGATCCATTAGATTCTTCTTCTAGTATATTATCTCCGGATTTAATAGATAAAAATCATTATTATTGTGCAGAACGTGTTAAAAAAATTCTTCAAAAATACAATTCTTTACAAGATATTATTGCTATTCTAGGAATAGAAGAACTTAGTGAAAAAGATAAATTAATAGTTTATCGAGCTAGACGTGTTCAACGTTTTTTATCTCAACCATTTCATGTAGCAAAACAATTTACGGGGATAGAAGGAGAATTTGTAAAAATTGAAGATACGATTAAAGGATTTAATATGATAATGGATGGAGAATTAGATCATATTCCGGAAATGGCTTTTAATTTAAAAGGAACTATTGAACAAGTTATAGAAACAGGAAAAGAAATCTTATCTACATAAATAAATAGAAGATAAAATGAAATTATGCAAGTAACGATTATTGATTTTGAAAAAATATTATATAAAGATATAGCAATCTCTATTATAGCTCCAGGATTGAATGGTTATTTTCAAATATTAGAAAATCATGATTCATTTATTTCCATATTGAGTAATGGATGTATAAAATTAAATAAATCATTTAATGATAAAATTTTAAAAATATCAATAAATGGAGGATTTTTACGAGTTAAAAATAATGTTGTTATAGTTATTTTATAGTAATCTAGATTTAGAAGAAATTATTTTCATATATTCTTTTCTATTTTTAAAAATTTTTATAGCATTAAAAATAGCTTCTTTAAAAGAATTTTCATTAGCAATACCTTTTTTAGCAATATCATATGCTACTCCATGATCTGGAGAAGTACGTATATGAGAAAGACCAGCCGTAAAATTAACTCCTTCATTAAAAGTTAATGTTTTAAAGGGTATTAATCCTTGATCATGATACATAGCTAAAACTGCATCAAAATTTCTATAACTATTATTTCCAAAAAAACCATCTGGAGAATAAGGTCCGAAAACTAATATTCCTTGATCTTGAAATAAAATATTCATAGCTGGTTTAATTTTAGTCATTTCTTCTTCACCTAAGAAACCATTTTCTCCTGAATGAGGATTACATCCTAAAATTGCAATCTTAGGTTTTTCTATAGAAAAATCAATTTTTAAAGATTGATGTAAAATTTTGATGGATTTTACAATTTTTTTTATAGTTAATTCAGAACTAATATTTTTTAATGGTATATGATTGGTAACTAATGCTATTTTTAATGTTTCATGAATCATTAACATTAAGGATTCTCCATCTAAAATATTTTGTAAATATTCAGTATGGCCTAAAAAATAAAATTCTTTAAAATTCATCCATTTTTTATTTACAGGTGCTGTAACTAGAACATCAATTTTTCCATCTTTTAAAGCTTTTGTGGCTTTTTTTAAAGATGAAATAGGATATTTTCCTGATTCATGGTTTATTTTGACTAAGTCAAATCTAATATCTTCTTTCCATATATTTAAAACATTGATTTTATAATCTATAATTTCTTTTAAATTTTTTATTTCTCGTATATTATTTACTTCGATATTTAAAATTTTTTTATAATACGAACATAATTTTGTAGATCCAAATAAAACCGGTGTAAAAAAATCTAAAAGTTTTTTTTCCCGACATACTTTTAAAAAAATTTCTATTCCTATTCCATTAATATCTCCTGTAGAAATACCAACTTTTATTTTTTTTGTTCTATAATTCATACCATATTTTATGAAATAAATATTTTAATTTATAAAAAAAATATGGATAAATTTCAATTATGTTTACTGGAATAATAGAATGTACTACACAAGTATATAGATTAAATCGTCAAAAAAATAATCTTTGTATTACTTTTAAAAATCCATTTTTAGATCATATTAAAATTAATCAAAGTATTGCTCACAATGGAATATGTTTAAGTATCAAAGAGATAATAAATGGAACCTATTCAGTAATTGCATCGGAAGAAACTTTACGTTGTACTAATTTAGATTTTTTAAAAATTAAAGATGAAGTAAATTTAGAACGTGGAATGAAAGTTAATGAAAGATTCGACGGACACATAGTACAAGGTCATATAGATACAATAGCTAAAATTGTTGAAATAAATAGAAAAAATGGGAGTTGGTTATTTTCTTTCAAATCTAGAAAAAAATTAGATAACTTAGTTATAGAAAAAGGTTCTATTTCTGTAAATGGAATTAGTCTTACTATAACAAAATATAGTAATAAAATATTTAGTGTATCTATTATTCCTTATACTTATGAAAAAACCAATCTTCATTTTATGAAAGTAGGAGATTTTGTTAACGTAGAATATGATATACTTGGAAAGTATATTATAAAAAAATTATGTTTTTGAAATGAAAATTTATTCTATTTTAGGTTCTCCCGATAAAATTTCTTTATCCGTATATTTTCTGTATATATCAAAATTTTTTATGAATTTTTTTACAAGATTTTTTACTTGATTTTGATACATTTTTTTATTTTTCCATGTTTTTTTTGGATTTAAAATATTGGAAGATATACCTGGACAGTATTTTGGAATATGAAAATTAAATATAGGGTATTTTTCATAATCTACTTTGGATAAATATCCATCTAAAACACATTGAACAAGTTTTCGTGTATATTTTAATTTTATCCTAAATCCGATGGATTCTTCAATAAAAAGTAGTCCTGTATTTACCATCCAGACATTTATTTCCAAATTATTTAATTTTTTTATTAACATTTTTGTATATTTAACTGGATTTAATAACATAAATGGAGCTCCAAAACAGGAAGAAAAAGTAGCTTGTGGGTTTTTTATATTTAATTCTGTACCAGCTATTTTAGAAGTATAACCTAATAAAAAATAATAAGCAGATTGTGCTTTATTTAGTTTTGATATAGGAGGTAATATCCCAAAAGCATCATAAGTAAGAAAAAAAATATTTCTAATATTGGAAGATATTAATTTTTTTTCTATATTTTTTATAAAATTAATTGGATAACTTACTCGTATATTTGGTGTAATAGAATCATTTAAAAAATCTACTTCATTAGTATCTTTTTTTAAAATTACATTTTCCAACATTGCTCCTTTTTTAATAGCATAATAAATCATAGGTTCTGTTTTTTTAGAAATACCTAATATTTTTGCATAACAACCCCCTTCAAAATTAAAAATAATGTTGTCCTCCGTCCACCCATGTTCATCATCACCTATTAATTTTCTATTAGGATCATTAGAAATAGTAGTTTTTCCAGTCCCAGATAATCCAAAAAAAAGTGCTGTATCTTTTTTAGAAATCCCAATATTTGCAGAACAATGCATAGGAAAAACATTTTTATATATAGGAAGTATAAAATTTAGAACAGAAAAAATAGATTTTTTTATTTCTCCTGTATATCCTGATCCACCAATTAATATAACTTTTTTTTTAAAATTTAATATGGTAAAATTTTTTTTATGTGTACCATCTATAATTGGATTTGCCTGAAATCCAGGTGCACATATTAATAACCAATCTGGAAAAATTTTTTCAATTTTAGAAATTCTAAAAAAAAGATTATGGATAAATAAATCAGACCATGGATATTCACTAATAGACCGAATATTAAGTTGATACCGTTTATCAGAACAAAGATATCCATCTCTTACGTATAAGGTTTTTTTGGATAAGTATCTGACTAATTTTTGATATACATGATCAAATTTTTTAGAATTAAAAGATTGATTAAATTTTTCATCCCACCAAATTTTTTTATTTGTAATGTTATCTTTAACAATAAATCTATCTTCAGGAGAACGACCAGTGAATATACCTGTATTTACTGCTAAAACTCCTGATTTAGTTTCTACACCCATTTTATTTTTAATAATTATATTTTGTAATTCTTCAGAAGATAATTGCCAATTATTTGAAGAATTTAAGATTCCATATTTTTCTAGATTAAGAGAACTCATTTTTTATTGTATTTCTTAATAAAACAAATTTATATACGATTTATAAAAGTTTACTAATTTTGTATTAGAAAAAATAAAAATTACGATCCTATGTCTGATATTGCATCAAAAGTAAAGTCACTTATTGTAGAAAAATTGAGTGTAGAAGAAAATGAGATTTTTAATAAGGCTAGTTTTACTAATGATTTAGGTGCAGATTCCTTAGATATAGTAGAGCTTATTATGGAATTTGAAAAAGAATTTAATATTAGTATTTCTGATGAAAAAGCAGAAAAAATTACCACTGTAGGCGAGGCTATACAAGCTATCAAAAATATTTTAGATGAGAAAAAAAAAGAGGAGAATAGTTCGGTCTGATTATATATAAAAAGTATTGATTCTTTTTTATATGTTATGTTTATGAAAAAATTAAAAAGAGTAGTAGTTACAGGACTTGGATCTATTACTCCAATAGGAAATAATTTAGAAGAATATTGGACTTCCCTTATTAATGGAAAAAATGGTGCAGAGCCTATTACCTATTTTGATACTAAAAAATATAAAACTAAATTTGCGTGTGAATTAAAAAATTATGACCCAAATATTTTTTTTAGTAAAAAAGAACAAAAAAAATTGGATCCTTGTGCACAATATGGAATTTTAGCATCCTCTGAAGCCGTAAAAAATAGTGGAATTAATTTTTCAAAAGAAAAAAGGGAACGTATTGGAGTTATTTGGTCTTCTGGAATTGGAGGTCTTCTCAATTTAGAAGAATCAATTTCTGATTATGTAAATGGAGGAAGATTTCCTAAATTTAGTCCTTTTTTTATTCCTAAAATGTTAATAGATATTACTGCTGGATTTATTTCTATGAAATATGGACTTCATGGACCTAATTATGCTACTGTATCCGCTTGTGCTTCTTCTTCTAATGCAATTGTAGATGCCTATCATTTAATATGTTTAGGAAAAGCAGATATTATGGTAACTGGTGGTTCTGAGGCAGCAATTACACAAAGTGGAGTCGGTGGGTTTAATGCCTTACATGCATTATCTACTAGAAATGAGGATTATAAAACTGCATCACGTCCTTTTGATAAAGATAGGGATGGTTTTGTTTTGGGTGAAGGAGCAGGATGTCTAATATTGGAAGAATATAAACATGCTAAAAATAGAAATGCTAATATATATGCTGAAATAGGTGGAGTGGGTATGTCTGGAGATGCATATCATATTACAGCTCCTCATCCAGAAGGAAAAGGGATTATTATTGCTATGAAAGCAGCTATAAAAGATGCGGAAATTGAATATCAAGAAGTTAATCATATTAATTCTCATGGAACTTCTACTATTTTAGGAGATCTCGCAGAAGTAAAAGCTATTCAAAAAGTTTTTCATAAAAATATATATAACATTAATATTAATTCTACTAAATCTATGACAGGCCATTTATTAGGTGCGGCTGGTTCTATAGAAGCTATTGCTTCTATACTTCCTTTAAAGGAAAAAATTATACCTCCAACTATAAATTTATTTCAAATAGATAAAAAAATAGATTCTAAAATTAATTTTACTCCAAATAATGCAATAAAAAAAGAAATTAAAATTAGTATATGCAATACTTTTGGTTTTGGAGGACATAACGTTTGTATTTTATTTAAAAAAATAGATGTTAAAAGATGAAGATTCTATTTTAGTTAGTAAATTAAAAAAAATATTAGGATTTTGTCCCAAAAGAATAAGTTATTTAAAAGAAGTATTTATATATAGCTTTTCTACAAAGAAAAAAAATAAAAATTATTATATAGATTTTCAAAGATTAGAATTTTTAGGAGATGCCGTATTGAATTCTATTATTTCCCATTTTTTATATGAAAAACTTCCTGAAAAAAAAGAAGGTGAGTTAACTCAAGTACGATCTAAAATTGTATGTAGGAAAAATTTAAATGAAATTTTTAAAAAACTAACGTTAACAGAAATTTTTTTTAAAAAAAATAAATCAATGATATCTGATAATATGTTTGGAAATGCACTTGAATCTTTAATAGGTTTTATTTATTTAGAAATTGGATATCAGGGTTGTCAAAATTTTGTGTATAAAAAAATATTACATTTTCATGTAAATATTATGAAATTACAGAAGGAAATTTTTAGTTATAAAGTATGGATTATAGAATGGTCTCAAAAAAATAAATTTTTGATAAATTTTAATACTTTTAAAGAAGAAAAAAATAAAAATATAATTACTTATTTATCGGAATTTTACATATCTGAATATGAAATTCAAACAGTAGGAAGAGGCCCATCCAAAAAAAAATCAGAAGAACTTGCAGCAAAAAAAGCTTATTTTCTTATTCAAAAAAAGTATAAAAAAAATATTTGATATTTGAAAATTACAATACATAAAAAAATTGATCAAGAAAATATATGATGTTATGTATAATAAAGAAAAAAAGTTTTCTTATATAAAAAAAGGCACAGGACATCCACTAATATTACTTCATGGTTTAATGGGTGGATTAAGTAATTTTAATGCCCTTTTAAATTTTTTTCCAGAAAAAGGATATCAAGTAATAATACCTGTTTTACCTCTTTATAAGATGCCACTATTTCTTACAAATATTTACAGTTTATCTAAATATATTATTCATTTTTTAATAGAAATAGGAATTGAAAATTCTACATTGATAGGAAATTCATTAGGTGGCCATATTGCTTTAATTATAGCAAAAAAAAGAATAGATTTAGTACATTCTTTAGTTCTTACAGGAAGTTCTGGATTATTTGAAAAAGCTTTTGGAGATGCTTTTCCTAAAAGAGAGAACTATGAATATATTAAAAAAAAATCACAAGAGGTATTTTATGATCCTAAAATTGCTACTAAAGAATTAGTAGATGAAGTATTTCATATCGTGAATGATAAAAAAAAGGGAATTAAAACTTTATATATTGCGAAAAGTTCTATGAAGTATAATATGTCAAAAGATTTATCCGTTATTGAAAAACCTATTTGTTTAATTTGGGGGAAACAAGATCCGGTAACTCCACCAGAAGTGGCAAAAGAATTTCATAGATTATTACCTCATTCCGAATTATATTGGATAGATAAATGTGGCCATGTTCCTATGATGGAACATCCAAAAAAATTTATAAAAATTTTAGAAAAATGGTTATCTAAATTTAATTTAAATCATGAAAATTTTTTCTGTAAAGTTTAAAAAAAGTATAGAAAATTCTAATCAATTTTTTTATTCTACTTTTCCTGAATATGCTTTTTCGGGACGTTCTAATGTAGGTAAATCTAGTTTGATAAATTTTATTATTAATTCCAAAAAAGAAGCTAAAGTCTCATCTTATCCTGGAAGAACGAAATTTATTAATTTTTTTTTAATTAACCATAAATGGTATTTAATAGATTTACCTGGATATGGTTATTCTTTTCAAAAAAATAGAATAATAGAAAAAAAAAAATTAATTAAAGATTATATTTTTTATAGAACTAATTTAGTTTATTTATTTTTACTTATAGATTGTAGAATAATTATACAAAAATTAGATCTAGATTTTATAAAAAAGTTAAAAACTTATAACATACATTTTTGTATTGTTTTTACGAAAACGGATAAAATAAATTCAAAAATTTTAGATAGAAATATAAATTATTGTAAAGAAAAAATTGAAAAAAATTTTTTTTCAATGCCTAAATATTTTAAAGTTTCTGTAAAAAAAAAATATGGAAGAGAAAAACTTATTCAAGTTATTCAAAATTTGAATGAATATTTTGAATTTAAAAAAAAACCTTATAGAGAAAAACTTATTATTCCTAATTCATAGGATTTCAATCCAAAACCAAAAATAGTACCTTTACAAACAGAAGATAAAAATGATTTTTGTCTAAAAAGTTCTCTTGAATAGATATTAGAAATATGAACTTCTATAACTGGAGTAGAAATTGATTTAATAGCATCAGCAATCCCTAAAGAAGTATGAGTATATGCTCCAGCATTGAGAACAATCCCATTTGATAGATATCCTATATCATGTAATATATCTATAATTTTACCTTCATGATTACTTTGATAATAGGTCATTTCTATAGAAGAAAAAATTTTTTTTCTTTTTAATCTATTAAAATAATTTATAAAATTTTCAGTACCGTATAATTCTGGTTCTCTTTTCCCCAAAAGATTTAAATTAGGACCATTAATAATACTAATTTTTTTCATAAAAAAATTTTTTTACAGTATTATCTATTTCATTTTTATTTAAAAAATTCCAGCATCCTATTTTAATATTTTTTTTAGTAAGACCTCCAAAATTAATTCTATCTAATTGAACTACTTTATAAGTTAATTTTTTAAAAATACGTTTAATTACTCTATTCCATCCTATATGTAATCCAATTTTTATTCTATTTTTTTGTTCTCTGTATATAAAATCTATTTTTACTCTTCCTTCTCTGAGAAATATTTTTCCTTTTTGAATTTTATAGATATCTTCATCGTTAATTTTTTTATTTAGTAAAACATGATATATTTTTTTTATATTATATTTTGGATGAGTTAATTTTTCAGTTATAAATCCATCATTGGTAAGAAGTAAAACTCCTGTAGTTGAACGATCTAATCTTCCAACAGGAAAAATTCTATAATTAGAAAAATTGGGAATTAAACTCATAACTGTTTTTCTATTAAATGGATCATGTGTAGAAGTAATAAATCCCTTAGGTTTATTAAGAAGTATATATATATTATTTTTTTTTTTAATTTTATTTCCATTTAATTTTATAACATCATTTACATGTATAACTGTCCCCAATTTTGTAACGGGTATTCCATTAACTTTTACGATTCCTGATTGAATTAATTTGTCTGCATCTCTTCTAGAAGAGATGCCAGAATTGGATAAATAATGATTTAATCGTATAAATTTATTTTTTTTATTTTGTATATTATTCATTATAATTTTTAATTTTTTTTTAATCATAGTATAGTACTTAAAAACGAAATAAAACTTCTGTTGTATACTTTTTTAATATTTTTTTAGAAATATCATAATTTGGAGTAAATCCTAAAATAAATCCCCCCCCTCCAGAACCACATAATTTTAAATAATGAAGGTCAGTAAAAAGGCTTTTTTTCCATATTTTCCAAAATATTTTGGGGATCATAGGACGAAAGTGAATAAAAACCCAAGTAGAAAGTAATTTTACGTTTTTTAGCATAATTTTAAAATTTCCTTTTAAAAAGGATTCAATACATTTTTCATTATATTTCATAAATTCTTCTTTTAATATTTTTTTGAATTCATCATTTTTTAATTTTACGAAAAAAAATTTTTCTATCATAAAAGAAGTTTTTCTAGAAAAACCAGTATCCAGTAAAAAAATTGCTCCTTTCCCTTTAAATTTATTTTTTTCAGGAATTTTTATGGCCGAAATATTTGTTGATGAACGTATAAGTAATGGTTTATTAAAATAACAAATTAAAGGATCTATTCCGGAACTTTTTCCGTGGAAAAAAGATTCCATTTGGCTAAATATTTTTTTTAAAATTATTATATTTTTATTATTTAAACATTTTTTTAGTTTTTTTTTAGCATATTTATCATAAATAGAGGAAACTAAAGCACCAGAACTCCCTATTCCATATCCTTTAGGGATGTTTGATTGAAAATAAATTCCTTTTTGGATATCTTTTTGTAATTTTTTAAGATCAATTTTCACTAAATTTTTTTTACTTTTTTTTAAAAAAAATAAAAATTTATAATATTTTTTTAATTCTAAATTGGAATAAAAAAATTCTTTATTTTTGGTAGAATTAAGAAATTTTAAAGATCCTTTATAAAAATTATAAGGAATGGAAAGTCCAATAGAATTTTCTATAATTCCGTATTCTCCAAATAAAAGAACTTTAGAATAAAAAATCGATTGTTTCATACTTTTTTTTTATTTTTATTGTAAATAATAAATAATAAAAAAGAAAATAAATTTAATTAAAATCATTAAAATTATTTTTTTATAGATGAAATTTTTAAAAATAATATTTTATATTTTTTTTACCATATTTTGTAGATTCAATAATAATAAATAACGATGAAAGTAGCCTTATATGGACAAAAAATTGGAAAAAAAAATATTCCATATCTTAATCAGTTCATTGGCTATATATTTAATAATTCAATAGATATATCTATTGAAAAATCATTTTTTAATATTTTGTCTTCTTTTGAAGAATTTAAAAATCTTAATGTTCCTGTTTTTTCTCATTATAAAGAATTAACAAAAGATTTTAGTTTAATGTTTACTTTTGGAGGAGATGGAACTATTTTATCTTCTTTAACTTTTATTAGAGATACTGGAATTCCTATTGTAGGTGTAAATACAGGAAATTTAGGATTTTTAGCTACCTTTAATAAAGATGTTTTTATTAAAAAAATAGATCAAATTTTCGATCAAAAATTTCATTTGATTCCTAGAAGTCTATTGTGGTTAGAAACTTCTATTACGGATCATAATCCATTTTTTAATTTTGCATTAAATGAGATTGTGATTTTCCGAAAAGAAACTGTTTCTATGATTACTATAGACGCTTATATAGATAAGCAATTTTTGACTTCTTATTGGGCAGATGGATTAATTATTTCTACTCCTACGGGATCTACTGGATATTCTTTAAGTTGTGGAGGACCTATTATTACTCCTGAAAATAAAAATTTTGTTATTACACCTATATCTCCACATAATTTATTTTCACGTCCATTGATTATTTCCGATTGTCAAAAAGTACATTTAAAAATACATAGTAGAGTAAAATATTATTCATTATCTATGGATACTAGATTGACATCTTTAAAAAAAAATAATGAATTATATATTAGAAAAGCCCCTTTTTATATATATATTATTCAAGAAGAAAAATATACTTATTATAAAACTTTACGAGAAAAATTATTATGGGGGATGGATCAAAGAAATTAATTAATGATAAGTTAGAAAAAATCTATTTTTCTTTATTTTTTTTTATTTATATATTTGTTTTTATTAAATAGTTAGAATGATTGATATTTGAAATTATTAGAACAAATAGATTTAAATAGTCTACCTAATCACGTAGCAATTATTATGGATGGTAATGGTCGTTGGGCAGAAAAAAGAGGAAAATTGAGAACATTTGGACATGAGAATTCGATTAATTCTGTTATAGATTCTATAAATAGCTGTAAAGAATTAGGAATTCCTTACATAACTTTATATGTTTTTTCTTCAGAAAATTGGAATAGACCAAAAAAAGAAATAGATAATTTAATACGTTTATTTCATGAAAAATTAAAACATTCTTTAGAAGAAATTCATAATAAAAATGTAAAAATTATTGTTATAGGAGAAATAAAAAAATTTCCTATTATAATACAAGATAAATTACTTTTTTTTATTAAAAAAACAAAAAATAATACATCTATAACATTAGTTTTAGCCATAAGTTATGGATCTAGGGAGGAAATTTTAAGAGCAACAAAAATTATAGCTAATAAAGTTTATTTTGGAGAATTATCACTAAAAGATATTAATCTTTCTTCTTTTCAAAATTATTTATATACTACTAATAAAATACCAGATGTTGATCTTATTATTAGAACTAGTGGCGAACAACGGATTAGTAATTTTTTGCTTTGGCAATCTGCTTATGCAGAATTATATTTTACGAATATTTTATGGCCAGATTTTCGTAAAAAAGATTTTTTTGAAGCCATAATCAATTATCAAAAAAGAAAACGTCGTTTTGGAAAAGTTTTATAAATCAAAAAATTTTTTTTATTTCCGTTATTTTTTTTCTTTTTTTAGATATATCATTTTCTAAAACGGAAAATAATAATAAAAATAACCTTGAAATAATTCAGAAAGAAAAAAGGAAAGAGTTATTTTCATCTTTTTTAATTAAGAATATTTTTATTATGGGGGGAACAAAATATAATCGTGATTTTATTTCAAATTTATCTCATATTTATCCAGGAGATGAAATTTTTATACCTAGTAAAAAAATAGATCAAGCTATTAAAAAAATTATGGAAAAAGTAATCTTTTTGGAAAGATATCTATTTATAAAAAAAAATAGTTCTTCTTTAAATTCAAATGAAATAGACTTATTTTTTGATTTAGAAGATTTAATAGAAGTTGATAAGATTAATGTAAAAGGTACCGGTATAATTAAATTTTTTTCTATTGAAAAAATTAAGTCAGGAGATAAAATTTCTGAAAATTCAATTCAAATTATTAAAAACGATATTAAAAATTATTATATAAAAAAAGGATATAATGAAATTTCTATAAAAAGTAAATGGAGTATTCAGAATGGTAAAAATATTCTAAATATATATGTAGATAAAGGAAAAAAAATAGAAATAGAAAATATTTTGTTTGATGGAAATAATTATTTTTCTAAAGAAGAATTACTTAATTTTATGGTTAAGATAAGAAAAAAATTTTTTATACCAATAGTAGGAAATTCCTTTTATTTTTCTCATGAAAATATTAAAGAGGATTTAAAAAATATTTTACGTAAATATCAATCAATGGGATTTTTAGATGCTCAAGTATTTTTAGATTATATATGGAAAAAAAATTCTGGTAATTATGGAATACAAATAAAAATAATTGAAGGAAATCAATATTTTTTAGGAGATGTTAATTTTGTAGGTAATACTTTTATTAAAACAAATTTATTAAGAAAAATTTTTTCTTATAAAAAAGGAGATATCTATAATAAAATTGGAATTCATAATAATATTTTTAGTTCGGAATACGAATCTAGTATTATTTCAAAATATCTAAATATTGGACATTTATTTGTGAAAATAGTTCCAATAGAAAAAAGAATAGAAAATAATAAAATTTATTTAGAAATAAAAATAGAAGAAAATAAACCAGTATATATAAATAAAGTAAATATATCCGGAAATACAACAACTAAAGATCATGTTATTAGACGGGAATTAACTACTTATCCAGGAGATTTATTTTCTACTCAAAAAATTAAGTATAGTATGCTACGTTTAGTTGATTTAAATTTATTTGATAATAGTAAAATTCATCCTTTAATTCATCAAAATAAAGAAAATAATACTATAGATATAGAATGGCGTATAATTGAAAAAAATTCTAATCAAATTAAAATATATGGAGGATATGGTGGGGATGAATTTATTGGAAATTTTAAATTAAATTTTGGAAATTTTTCTCTAAGTAATTTTTTGAAAGTTAAATCATGGAATCCATTACCTCAAGGAGATGGGCAAAAATTATTTTTGTTTAGTAAATTTAGTAAGGATACAAAATCTTATGGATTTTCTTTTATAGAACCTTGGATAGAGAAAACTAGTCCTACATCACTTAGTTTTCATTTAAATTATTCAAAAAAGAAAATAAAAAAATCCGAAAATGTTTTTTTATTACCTAGATTTTTTAATTCTGATATAACAGTTCATGAAGGATTTATAGATAAAATAGAAATGTCTTTGAGTTTAAATAAGCCTTTAGTTATTTTAGATCCATATTCTAAAATTAGATTATCTATGGATTATGAGGCATTGAATTACAATACAAAACTATTTTCAAGTCATAATAGAAAATTGAAATATACTAATATAAAATCTTTAATTTCTTTACAAAGAATTTCAAATGATCCAGATTTTATTTTTCCTTTTAAAGGATCAGAATTAAAATTAATTGGAATATTTACTCCTCCTTATTCCATTTTATTCAGAAATACTAAAAGATTTAAAATCTATTGGATGGAATTTTTCAAAATTAAAATAAATACTTTTTGGTATAAAAAAATTATAGATAATCTAGTAATTAAAGTAGGTAATGAATTTGGATTTTTAGGAAGATACGATAAAACAAAAATATTATTTCCAATACAAAGATTTTATATGGGTGGAGATAAAAATTCATTTAATTCTAAAATAGAAAATATAGATCATATTCCATTAAGAGGATATTCTTCGCCTAATAGAAAGAATACAGAAAATATTTCTACAAATGATGGAGGACTTATTTATAATAAATCTATTTTAGAAATTCGTTATTTGATTAAGGAATTTTCTAATACATCCAAATTTTGGAGTAATATTTTTATAGAAGGAGGAAATATTAGTGATTCTTATAAAAAATTTAATCCATTAAAAATGAAAAAATCATTTGGAATTGGATTTCGGATTTTTTTATTTTCTATAGGATTTTTTGGAATAGATATATGTAATCCCGTAGATAGAAAAGATTTTTCTATTAAATCAGGATGGAAGACTAATTTTATTATAGGTAAAGATTAATTAATAATTCAGATATAAATACATAAAATATATGAAAAAAAATACAATTTTTTATTGTTTATTGTTTTTTTTCCTATTTGGAATAGGAAAATCATTATTTTCTAAAGAGGAATGTCATCAGAAAATTGTTTGTCTTAATAGTTTTATTCTTTTAGAAAAAATGCCAGAATTTTCTAAAGTTCAGAAAGAATTGGAAAAATTAAGTAAAAATCATGAAAATATATTAGCAAAATTGGCAAAAGAATTTCATAAAAAGGCAGAAAAATTTCAAAAAAATAGAAATCCAATTCTTAAAAAAGAATTAGAAATATTACAATATAGGGCACAAGCATATCAAAAAAATGCTGCAGATGATTTATCTAAAAAACAAAATAAATTATTAGATCCTATTTATAAAAAAATAGAAAAAGCTATTAATATAGTAATGGAAAAAGACAAAACTATTGTTAGAGTTGATGATTGTAGTCCGGGTAAAGGTGTTTTAGTTAATAAAGGAATAGATATTACGGAAGATGTAAAAAAAGAATTGGGGTTTTAATAAAAAGAGAATGAATGGTATCTCCCGGAATCGAACCGGGGACACAAGGATTTTCAGTCCTTTGCTCTACCTACTGAGCTAAGATACCAACCCAAATAAAGAACAAAAATACAATAATAAAATAATAAGTAAAAAATTAAAAAGTTTATTTTTTTTATTAGTATTTTTTTTTCTTTCTTGTACAAGAAGAGAAATTTTTGTTAAATTTAAAAAAAATAAAAAAGAAATACCTAATAGAATTTTTATTCGTACAAGTATTTTATATAAAGAAAATGGAATTATTCGATCATTTATATATTCCCCAATTATAAAAGAATATTCCATTTATACATTATTTCCAAATGGATTAAAATTATTTATTTATAGAAAAAAAACAAATAAGTATACTTATCTTAGTGCAAATTGGGTTAAATCAATTGAAAAAATATTTTATCATATTAAAGGAAATATTATTATTATGAATTCTGATGGAGATTTTTTAAAAACGGAGGAAATATTTTGGAATAAAAAATATAAAAAAATATTTAATAATAAATATACAATTATATATTGTACCGATGGTACTGTATTAAAAGCTATGAATGGATTAGAAGCTACTGATGACCTAAAAAAAATTAGGTTAAAAAATATTAGTGGTATTTTTCCTATACAATAAAATATTCCTATGGCTTTTCATATTAGTATGGTATTCATTACTATACTTCTATCTGCATTTTTTTCTGGAATGGAAATGGCTTTAATTTCTTCCAGTTTATTTCAAATAGAATTAGAAAAAGAGAAAGATTCTTTTCGTTCTAAATTACTTTCCAAGAGTATTAAAACATCAAAAAAATTTATAACTACAATGTTAATTGGGAATACTATATCTTTGGTAGTATATGGAATTCATATGGAAAAATTATTTTTATATTTTTTTCCAAAATGGTTTTTAATTAACGATAATTTTTTTTTTATTTTTTTTTTAGAAACAATAGTTTCCGCTACTATTATTCTTATTTTTGGAGAATTTATTCCTAAAATTATCTTTAGCGCATATTCTAATGAATTATTAAGTTTATTGATTGTTCCTGTATATATTCTAGATAAAATTTTATCTCCTATTACAAATTCTATTATTTGGATTTCCAATATTTTTTTGAAATTTTTTGGAGAAAAAGAAGATAATAGAACTCAAATTTTTGATAAAGAAGATTTAATTTATTTTGTATCAGAAAATATAGAAAATAATATTCATGGTATAGTAGAATCGGAAGTAGAAATATTTCATAAAGCTTTAGATTTTTCTGAAAAAAAAGCGAGAGAATGTATGGTACCAAGAAAAGAAATAGTATCTTCCAATATATATACTTCTTCTATTGATAATATTCGTTATAAATTTACAGAAAAAGGACTATCAAAAATTATCATTTATAAAAATAATATAGATAATGTTATAGGATATATTCATTATTTAGAAATTTTGAAAAAACCAAAAAATATAGAATCTATAATTAGACCTGTAGAATTAGTTCATATGACTACTCCAATACGAGAAATAATGGATATTCTTATTAAGAAAAAAAAAAGTATAGCTATAGTATTGGATGAATATGGAGGAACAGCAGGAATGATAACAATAGAGGATATATTAGAAGAATTTCTTGGAGATATAAGAGATGAACATGATGAAATTAAATTTGTTGAAAAAAAATTTAATGATAATGAATTTTTATTTTCTGCTCGTTTAAAAATTGATTTTATTAACGCTAAATATAAATTAGGTATTCCAAAATCTGAGGAATATGAAACTTTAGGAGGTTTAATTGTTTTTCATACAGGATCTATTCCTAATAGTAAAGAAAAAATAATTATTGACGATATTTTGTATATTGAGATTAAAAAGGTCTCTAAAAATAAAATAGAAGAAGTTTTTCTTAGATTTATTAGAAAAAAAAATTTATAATAGATGAGTTTTTTAGAAAAAATTAGAAAAAATACATGGATTTTATTTATGTTTATAGGAATAGCTTTATTATCTTTTATATTAGATCCCAATATTTTATTTAAATTTTTTACTAGAAATTCTAATATTATTGGTCAAGTAAATGGAGAAAATATTTCTATAAAAGAATATGTTGATTGTTTTCAATTTTTAAAACGATTTCGTCAGGAAGAACCAGATTTTTATTTAAAAAATGAAGCTTGGAATTTATTAATTCATGAAAAATTATTAAATCAACAAGCATTAAAATTAGGATTACAAATTACAAATAAAGATTTTTGGAATGCTATATCTAAACAATCTATATATAGTTATATTTCTGAATTTCAAGATTCTAATGGAAATTTAGATATGAATAAATTTCAATTATATTTAAAAAAATTGGAAAAAAAAAATATTGTAACTAATTCTCAAATTGAAGAAGAAAAAAATATTTGGTCTTATGAAAAAAATAATATTCCAAAAAGAATTCTTGCAAAAAAATATATAGAAATGCTAATGTATGGATTAAATACTTCCTCGTTAGAAGCGGAATTGAATTATAAAGAAAAGAATTCTTTTTCTATTGTTGATTATATTTTTATTCCTTATTCAGAAATAGAACATAAATATAATATTTATTTAGAAGATTCTGAAATTAAAAACTATATAAAAAAACATAAATTCCTTTATAAAAAAGAAGATTTAAGAAGTCTTAGTTTTGCAATTATTCGATCAAAACCTTCTTTAGAAGATGAGAGGGATATGGAAAATAAAATGAAGGAATTATTTAAAAAATTTAAATATACCAATCAAAATTCTATTTTTGTTTCCAAACAATCTGAAAAATCTTTTGACCCAAATTTTTATTTAAAAAAAAATCTTCCTATTTTTTTGCAAAATTTTATTATTCAAAAAAATAAAAATGGAAGTATGTTTGGTCCTTTAAAAATAGGGAATACATATATAATGGCAAAAATTATTGGAAAAAAAATGATATCTGATTCTGTTTTATCAAGCCATATATTGATTTCTCATAAAAATGCTATACGTTCTTCTAATAAAAGAACTGAAAAAAAAGCTGAAGAAATTGCTAAAAAAATATATAATATACTTAAAAAAGATCCTTCTAAATTTGATTCTTTAGTTCAAGAAAAATCTGATGATACAGTTAATGATAAAAAGAATAAAGGAAGTTTAGGATGGTTAAAATATGAAGAACAAAATTCTTTTGGTACATTTAATATTTTTGATGAAAAAAATAAAAATGGAACAATTGGATTAACAAAAACTGAATATGGATATCATATTTTAAAAATCGATAAAAAAAGTCCTATTGAATCTGCTTATCAATTTGCTGTAATTATAAAAACACTTATTCCATCTAAAACAACGGAAAATTTTATTTCTAATAATGTTAGAAAATTTATTATAAAAAATAAAAATTCTAATTTGAATACATTTATTAAAAATGCAAGAAAAAAAGAATATGAAACTATTTTTTTGAAAAATGTTAGATATAATCAATGGATAATAAGTGATTTAAATACAGAATTAGATAGAGAAATTATTAATTGGTCTTTTGAAAATAAAAGAAAGGAAAGAGATATAAAAATAATATATAATTCAAATAGAGATTGTATTATTATTTATCTTTCAAAAATTCAAAAAAGAGTATTTCCTATTGAAAAAATAAAAAATAACTTAACTAGATTTCTTAGAAAAAAGAAAATAGAAAAATTATTATACAATATAATAGAAAAAAATCTATTTCTAAGTAAATTTAAGAAAAAAATAGCTATTTTTATTTTTACTAAAAAAATAAAAAAAAATTATAAAATAAATTTTTCTGATTCTATGATTAATAATTATAAAGAGCCTAAAGTAGTTGGTTATTCTTTTTCTTTAAAATTAAAAAATACTTCTAAACCTATTTTTGGTAAAAATGGAATTTTTTTTATAAAACCATTAAAGAATATTTATAATTATAAACAACCTTCTTATTTTTCTTATGAAATAGAAGTTTTAAATTCTTTTTTGAGAAAAAAAATTTTAGAATCTTTAGCAAAAAAATTGATAAATAATTCGAAAATAAAAGATTATAGAACTAATTTTTAATTACGTTTTATAGAGGAATATATTTTTGATTTTTTAATAGATTTTTGTTTTTTTTCATAATAAGAATTAATATTATTTTTACTTATTTCATTTTGAATTTTATTTTTTGCATTTCTTAAATATCTTATTCCTTCTCCCATACTACGAGCTATATCCGGTATTTTTTTGGGTCCAAATATAATTATAGCTATAAAAATAATAAAAAAACTTTCTTCAATACTAATAAATAAAAAATTTATCATTTTTTTTTCTGATTTTTATTAGATAAATCATATACTATAGACGATGCTATAAATATAGAAGAATAAGTTCCAATTCCTATTCCAAGAAACAAAGCTAACATAAAACCACGAATAGTAGTTCCTCCAAAGAAAAAAATAGTACAAATAACTAACATAGTTATGAATGATGTATTCATAGTTCTGGTTAAAGTTTGATTAATTCCATTATTTATAATTTTATAAAAAGAAATTGAAGAAGGTGTAATTTTTAATATTTTTCGAATTTTATCATAAACAATGACTGTATCATTGATAGAATAACCAATTATAGTCAATAAAGCTGCAATAAAAGTTTGATCTATTTCTAGAATAGGAATCCATTTATGAAAAAAAGAAAATATTCCAAGAACAATAATTATGTCATGTAGTAAAGAAATTAAAGCACCTAAACCAAATTGCCATTTTTTAAATCTAATAAAAATATAAAAAAATATTACTAATAATGATAAAAATATTGAAATAAATGCATTATTAGTAATATCTTTAGCTATAATAGGTCCAACTTTTTCGATAGATAAAATACCTAAAGATTTTTCTTTTCCTAATATTTTAAAACTATTAAAATCAATAGTATTAAAATAAGGTTTTAATGTCATAAACATTTTTTCCAAAATTTCTCTGTCTACTTTATTACTTTCATTCCGTATTTTATATTTAGTTATTACCTTCAATTGATTTTCATTACCAAATGTTTTGACTTCTGGAAATGATGGTATTCCATTTTCTATAAAAGATTTGGACAAAAGGTAAGATATTTTTTCTGGAATAACTTTATGATCAAAACGAATAAGATAAGAACGTCCTCCAACAAAATCTATTCCCAAGTTCAATCCTTTATAAAAAAGTGATAAAAAACTAATAATAATACAGATAAAGGATATAGTATAAGTTAATTTTCTTTGAGATAAAAAATCCCATTGAATATTTTTAATCTTATTAATTAATATTTTGTGGTAGTTAAAGGAAATATTTTTATACTTATTTAAATGAAATTCTAAGAATAATCTTACTAAAAAAATAGAAGTAAACATAGAAGTAAAAATTCCAATAATCAATGTCGTAGAAAATCCTTTAATAGGACCTATTCCAAAGTAAAATAAAATACAACCACATAATAGAGTAGTTATTTGACCATCAATAACAGAAGATAATGCTCCATTTATAGTATAGCTATTGTAAATAGCTATACGTATAGAATTTCCTTTTTTTATCTCTTCTTTAATTTTTTCATAAAAAAGAACATTAGCATCCATAGACATTGCTAATGTTAATATTATTCCAGAAATTCCAGGAAAAGTTAATACAGCATTGATAGATATTAGAATTCCAAATATAAATATTAAATTAAAAATTAATGCTATATTAGCATATAAACCAGGAATATAATAATAAAAAAATATCCAAATAAACACGAAAAATATAGATATAAAAAATGAAAATATTCCTTTTTGAACAGATTCTTTTCCTAAAGATGGACCTATTATTTCAGATTGAATTATTTTTACTGAAGTAGGTAATTTTCCAGCATTTAATATGTTTACTAAGTCTTCAGATTCTTGTAAAGATAAATGTCCTGATATTTGGGACATACCATTGGGGATTATTGATTTAACAATTGGAGCTGTATAAACTAAATTATCTAGAACTATAGCTATATTTTTTCCAATATTTTTTTCAGTAAGCATTTTCCAATTTCTAGATCCAATCTGATTCATTTTTATATTAACAATTATTTCATTAAAGGGACCAAAAGATTTATATGCTTTAACAATCATATCTCCATTTAACGGATAAATTTCTTTTTCATAATTTGTTTTTTTTATAGAAAATAATTGAAAAAATTTTTTATTTTTATATTGATTTTTTTTATATCCCCAAAAAAATTTTATATCTCGTAAATTATATGGTAAAGATTCTTTAGATTCATTTGAATTCAAAAATTCATTAACTATTTTCAAATATTTTTGATTTACTAAACCTACAATTGGATTATTAGTATATTTAATAATATGAGGAATGTTTAATATATCTATTAAAGATTTATTTTCATTAATTTTATTTTTGAAAAATTTTTTATTTATATCTTCAAAATATGGAATAATTTCCTGTAAACTATATATTTCAAAAAAATTTAATTCAGCTTTTTTTTGCAAAATATTTTTTATTCTATCGACATTTTTTATCCCAGATAATTCTATTAAAATTTTATTTGAATTATTAATTTTTTGTATATTCGGATGAATAACTCCAAATTTATCTATTCTAGATCTAAGAATATTATAAGTGGAAGTAATAGATTGATCTATCTTTTTTTTAATAATATTTTCTATTTCTTTATTAGAACTATTATAGTTTATTTCTTCTATATGAGATTTTATTCCAAATAAATCCGAAAGAGAAAAATCTATGTTCATTTTTTCTCTTTCTTTATAAAAATATTTTAAAAAAGAAGAAAAATAATCAATATTTGGATTGTTCTCTTTTTTTTTATCTGTTTTTTCCAATGATTTTAAAAAAATAGGATTTTTAGAATTATCAGAAAATTTTTTTAATAAGTCTTTTTCAGATATTTCTAATATCATACTGATTCCACCTTTTAAGTCTAATCCTAGATTGATGGTTTTATTTTTTAATAATCCTATTTTTTTTTCATTTTCTAAATTTACATTAGAATCAACGTATGCCTCTTTTCCTAACTTAGAAGGATAAAAACTAAAAAATATATAATACAAACAAATTATAGTTAATGAAATAACTGTAAAAATTGTAAAAAAGTTTCTTATACGCATTCTAATGATTTTTTTATGGTAAAAATATAAAAATTAGAATAGAATAAAATTTTCTAATTATCTTTAACTTTTAGTGGATTAAAAAAATTAAATGAATGCACTTGAAAAAATCTTATCTTATTCAAAACCTTACAAATATCACTATATTCTAAATATATCGTGTAATTTTTTACATTCTTTATTTTCAGTTTTATCTATAATATCTATTTCCCCGGTATTAAGTATTTTTCTTAAAATTACTGATGTAAAAAAAGAAAATAAAACAACATTTTTAAATTTTTTGGATGGATCCTTTAGTTTTATTCAAAAATATTTTCATTATTACATTAATATTTTATCAGACAAATATGGAAAAATAAATACACTTGGAATTTTTTGTGTTTTTATTATTTTACTTTGTTTTTTACGAAATACCTTTAGATATTTAGCTGAATATTTCATGATAGGAATAAGAACATCTATTGTCAGAAATATTCGAAATGATTTTCATCGAAAAATATTATCTATTCCAACAATATTTTTTTATGATAAAAAAAATGGAGATTTGATGTCTAGATTATCTAATGATGTAAATGAAATAGAAATATCTATTGTAAATTCTTTAGCAAATATAATTAGTTCTCCCATTATGGTTTTTTTTCATTTACTTACTTTATCTTTTATGAGTTATCAATTAACTTTATTTACTTTTATTTTACTTCCACTAATGGGAACATTAATTTCTATTATAGGAAAAAGTTTGAAAAAAGATGCAAGAGGCGCTCAAAATCAATTAGGAGAATTATTTTCAGTTGTAGAAGAAACCTTAAATTTTACAAAAATTATAAATATTTTTAATGCAGAAAATAAAATACAAAAACGTTTTGAAAAAGTATCTGAATGTCAAAAAAAACTTTCTGCACGTGTAAATCGTAAAAAAGAATTAGCTTCTCCTATTAGTGAATTTTTAGGAACTATTACTATGATATTGATTGTTTGGTATGGAGGAAAACTTTTTTTAGAAAAAAAAGGAATTGCCCCAGAAATACTTTTTTCTTTTGTAGGTCTTTTTTTTCAAATTATTAATCCAGCAAAAAATTTAGTTAATTCTATATCAAATATTCAAAAAGGTAAGGCTTCTGCAGAACGAATTGTAGAAATATTAAATACTAAATGTTTTCAACATGATCAAAAAAAACAATTAAAATCTATTTTTCATTTTGAAAATGAAATTTTATTTCGTAATGTTTCATTAACATATAATAAATTAGTATTAATTCAGAATTTAAATTTTTCTTTAAAAAAAGGGAAAAACATAGCTATAATTGGAAGATCTGGAAGTGGTAAATCTACTATTGCAAATTTACTTGCTAATTTTTATGAAGTTTCTTCTGGAGAAATTACTATTGATGGAATTAATATTAGTTATTTAAAAAATAAAGATTATAGAAAGTTATTAGGAATGGTTACGCAAGAACCAGTTCTTTTTAATGATTCTGTTTTAAATAATATTGCATTAGGATTGGAAGAAAAAATATCTATAAGTTCTGTAATAAAAGCAGCTAAAATTGCAAATGCTCATTATTTTATTAAAAAACTTCCAAATGGATATGATACTATTATTGGCTATAATGGAAATAAATTATCTATGGGTCAAAAACAAAGGATTAGTATAGCTCGAGCTGTATTAAAAAATCCTCCAATTATGATTTTAGATGAAGCAACTTCCTCTTTAGATATAGAATCAGAAATAATGATTCAAAATTCTTTAAATAAGATGATGAAAAATTCTACTTCATTAATAATAGCGCATAGATTATCTTCTAATATTATAAAAAATGTGGATTATATCATGATTTTAGAAAAAGGCAAAATAATTGAACAAGGTCCTACACATGTTTTAATATCTAAAAAAAGGAACTTACAATAATTTTTAAATAAAAAAAATGAAAGATTTTATTTTAAATTATATTATAGATATTATTGAAAATCCGATAAGGTCTTTTTCGATTATAGGAAATTTATTTTTAATAGAAAGTATTTTATCAATAGATAATGCAGCTATGTTAGCTTCTATGATTATGAAATTAAAAAAAGAAGATAGAAAAAAAGCTTTAAAATATGGAATTTTTGGAGCTTATTTTTTTAGAGGAATTAGCTTAATATTTGCTTCTATTTTGATTAAAATTTGGTGGTTAAAACTATTAGGAGGCCTATATTTAGTTTATATTGGAATAAGTCATTTTTTTAAAAAAAAATTGATTAAAAAAAATTCGAAAAAAAATATAATATTACGAAATTCTTTTTGGAAAATTATTATTTCTATAGAAATAATGGATCTAACTTTTTCCATTGATAATATATTTGCTACTATTGCTTTTTCAGAAAATTTTATATTAATTTTTTTAGGAATTTTTATAGGAATTTTAACAATGAGATTTACCGCTCAAAAATTTGTAAAATTAATGGAAATTTATCCTTTTTTAAAAAATTCTGCCTTTTCCGTTATTTTATTACTTGGAATAAAACTTCTATTTTCTTTTTTTGAGAAAAAAGATTATACAAATTATCATATTTATTTAGAAAGCATTTTTTCATTTATTACCATAATTTTATTTTTATCCCCAATTTTTTATACTTATATATCCAATTGGATATACACAAAAAAAAATTAAATTAATATGATTATTGGATCTTCTAATATTTCTTTTAAAAAAGAAATAAAATTACTACCTGTAGCACCATCTATAATTCTATGATCACAAGATAAAGTAACTTTCATAATATTTCCGATTATAATTTTGGAATCTTTAATGATAGGTTTTTCTATAATAGATCCTACAGATAGAATAGAAGAATTAGGAAGATTAATAATAGAAGTAAAAAATTCAATTCCATACATTCCTAAATTTGAAACTGTAAATGTGCTATTTTCTAATTCTTCTGGTTGTATTTTTCTTGATTTTGAACATAAAACTTTATATTTTATTTCTTGAGAAATTTGTAATAATGATTTTTTATCAGCATTTTTAATTACTGGAACAATTAAACCATCTTTTATAGCTACTGCAATGCCAATATTAATATAGGAATGGTATATAATTTCTTTTTCTTTCCAAGAAACATTTAAATTTGGATATTTTTTTAAAGATATAGTTACTGCTTTAATAATGATATCATTAAAAGATATTTTTTCTTCTTTAGAAAGTTTATCATTTAAATTTTTTCTCAAATTAATCATTTTTTCTGCATTAATTTCTATAAAAAGATAATAGTGTGGAGCTGTAAATTTGGAATATATTAAATGTTCTGCTATTTTTTTCCTCATAGAAGAAATATTTATTCGTTTATCTTCTTTTGGATCTTTTGATTTTCTTATTAATTTTTCTTCGTAAGCTTCAATATCTCTTTTAATAATACGATTATTTTTTCCACTTCCTTTAATCTTATTTATAGAAATTCCTATTTTTTTTGCTATTTTTTTTGCTAAAGGAGAAATAAAAATTCTACATTTTTTTTCTTTTTTAAGATTATTTTTTTCTTCTTTTTTTAAAAAAAAGTTAGAGTTTTCTATTAATGAATTTATATCTTCTCCTTTTTCCCCAATAATAGCTAATATATCATTAACACGGGTTGTTTCTCCTTCTTTTACACCAATAAAAAGTAAATAACCACTTACATCAAGTTCAAAATCTTGAATTGCTTTATCGGTTTCAATTTCCGCTAAAATATCTCCTTCTGATACTTGATCTCCTACTTTTTTATTCCACTTGATTACAGTACCTTCCTGCATGGTATCGCTTAATTGAGGCATGAATATTATTTCAGCCATTATTTTAATGTATTTTTTTTTACACAAAAAAAAACTATCATGAATATGGAACTTCATCTAAAAAAGGATAATTAGATTCATAATAAACAGCATTATACATTTGTTGAATAGAAGGAATATCTGATTTTTCTGCAAAATCAGCACAGGATTCTACTTCTTTTTTTATTTTACTTTCAATAAAATTTAAATTTTCTACAGTTTCCCATTTATTTTTTATGATAATATTTTTTATTTTTAAAATAGGATCTTTTTTCTTATATAAAAGAATTTCTTCTTTGTTACGATATAATTCTGAATCCGACATAGAATGTCCTCTATACCTATAAGTTTTAATATCTAAAAAAGTAGCACCATTTCCACTTCTAGCAATTTTAATAGCTTTATAAGTTGCTTTTGCTATTTTTTTTGGGTCCATTCCATCTACAGGATAAGCAGGCATTCCATAGGATAGCCCAATTTTATAAATTTCTTTTATATTTGTACTTTTTTCTACGGAAGTTCCCATAGCATATTGATTATTTTCGCAAATAAATACAACTGGTAATTTCCATAACATAGCCATGTTAAAAGTTTCGTGTAAGGATCCTTGTCTAACAGCACCATCTCCCATAATTGTTAATGTAACTGCATCATTATTAAAATATTTATCAGCAAAAGCTATACCAGCTCCTAATGGAATTTGTCCACCTACAATACCATGTCCACCGTAAAAACGATGTTTTTTACTAAAAATATGCATAGAACCTCCAATTCCATGAGAAGTACCTGTACCTTTACCTAGAAGTTCAGCCATAACTTTTTTCGGATTTACTCCCATAGAAATAGGTAATATATGACATCTATAAGCCGTAATAATTTTATCTTTCGAAAGATCCATCGCATGGGTTATTCCAGCAGGAATAGCTTCTTGTCCATTATATAAATGTAGAAATCCTCTAATTTTTTGTTTTAAATATAAGGATCGACATTTATTCTCAAAAATTCTCCAAAAAAACATGTCTTTAAACCATTTTAGGTAAATTTCTGTGGTAATTTTTTTCATAAAAGAAAAAACTTTACGATGTTATTATTTACAAATTTTATCATATAAATCTACAAAAAATTTAGATAATTAGATAAAAGGAATCAAACTCTCTAATGTATTTTTTCTAGAACCTTTGATAAGTATATAATCTGTTTTAAAAGATATATTTTTTATCTGTTTTATGAATATATTTTTATTAAAAAATTTTATAATTTTATCGGATGTTTGAATATTAGTATTAAAAAATATTTTTCCTATCAAAAATATTGAATTTATATTGCTTTTTTCCAAGTAAAAAATAATTTTTTTATGTTCATACTCAGAATAATTTCCTAATTCTAACATATCACCTAATATAGCTATTTTATTTCCTATAATTTTATTATTAAAAAAAAGTAAAGAGCTTTTTATCATGCTACTAGGGTTAGCATTATAGCAATCTATAATGATTTTTATATTATTTTTTTTTAAAATTTGAGAACGATTATTATGAGGAATAAATTCTTCTATAGTTTTTTTAATTTTTTTTAAAGAAATTTTAAAATAAATTCCAATAGTTATAGAAGCAGCTATATTATATAAGTTATAATCTCCTACTAATGGAGAAACTATTTTTATATTTTTAATACATAAAATAGATCTTAATCCAATTTTATTCCATAAATATTGAATGATGATATTTGGATTTGAATTTACTTTTTCTGAAAAAATATATCTATTCATTTCTATACTGTTAATTAATTGTATAGGATCATCTCCATTGATAAAAACTTTTTTTATTTTTTTTAAAAAATTATATAATTCCAATTTTCCACGAATAATTCCTTTTATATTTTTGAATCCTTCTAAATGAGCTTTTCCAAAATTAGTTATATATCCATAATCTGGATTAATTATAGAACACATTTTTTTGATTTCTTTTTCATGATTTGCTCCAATTTCTATCACTGATATTTGTGTATTTTTAGGCATAGATAATATAGTTAATGGAATTCCTATATGATTATTAAAATTACCTTTAGTATGATGAACATTTTCATATTTTTTAGAGAGAATAGATGTTATTAATTCTTTAGTAGTTGTTTTTCCATTACTTCCTGTAATAGCAATAATAGGTATATTTATTAGTTTAAATCTATGATAAATAGCTAATTTATGTAAAAAATATAAGGAATTTTTTACATAAAAAATATTCTTATGAAGAAGAGAATATTTTTTATTATCTACTATAGCAATCATTGCTCCATTTAAAATTGCTTCATAAGCAAATTGATTCCCATCAAATTTTTTTCCTTTTAAAGAAAAAAAAATAGAGTTTTTTTTTACTTTTTTACTATTTATTTCTATTCCAGAGGAAATAGAATAAAAATTATATAAATTTTGTATGGTCATCCATATTTTAGTAAATAGATAAAAAATTTTTAAAGAAGATCTTTTTCAAGTTTCATTTTTAAATTATTAATATTAGTAATAACTGTTCTTTTTTGATCTTTAATATAAGATATATAACCTGTTTCTTCGGAAATAACAAGACAAATGGAATCCGTTTTTTCAGATAATCCAATAGCTGCTCTATGACGAAGACCTAAACGAGATGGAATTTCTTTATTATAAGAAACAGGAAGAATTGCTCTTGTTCTTACTATTTTATTTCCTATAATAATTACTGCACCATCATGTAATGGACTATTTTTATAAAAAATACTTTCTAAAATAGGACTATTTACTTTAGAATCCATTTCATCCCCATTTTGTATAAATTCTTTTATATCTTGATATAATTGAATTACAATTAAAACACCCGTTTTATCTCCTGATAAAATTGCACAAGATCTTACAACACTATCTATAGTTTCTGTTTTTACGGAAAATCTTGATTTTTCGAATTTTCCAAAGATAGAAAGAATAAATTTTTTTAAAAAAATTCTACTTCCAACTATAAGAAGAAATTTTCTTATTTCTGGTTGAAATAAAATAATTAAAGCTAAAAATCCTCCTTTAAAAAAAATGCTTATAACGATGCTAAGGAGTTTCATTTTATACGCTTCTACTATTTTCCAGAATACAAAAGTTGCAATAATTCCGTAAAAAATATTTAAAGCCGCTGTATTATAAACAAGTCTATATACTTGAAATAAAATAATAGCTACTAGAAAAATATCTAAAATATCAATGAAAGAAATTTTCAAAAAATATAAAAATGAAAAAAAAAAGGGAATTTATAATTAATATAAAATTTTATTTAATAAAATTTAGAAAATTTTTCTATAATATTGTACTAATTTTATACATTCTATAGCTTCTTTTACATCATGAACACGTAATAATTTTATTTTTTTTAAAAGAGCTAATGTATGAATGATAGAAGTTGCATTCATAGATTCTTTAGAAGAAATATTAAGAATATTATGAATCATAGATTTTCTAGAAATCCCTATTAAAATTAAATGATCCTCAAATCCCAGTAAAGATAAATTTTTTAATAATTGGAAATTATGTTTTTCAGTTTTTCCAAAACCAAATCCTGGATCTAAAATGATATCATTAATTCCATATTTTTTTAATAAAAAAATTTTTTTAGCAAAAAAATTATTTATTTCTATAATAATGTTATAATAATATGGATTTTTTTGCATATTTTCTGGAGTTCCCTTCATGTGATTTAATATATATGGTATCTTAAGTTTCGATAATAAAGAAAACATTTTTGGATCTAACATACCTCCAGATATGTCATTGATCATTATAGCTCCTTCTTCTACAGCAATTCTTGCTATTTCACTTCGAAAAGTATCTATAGATATTCGAACATTTGGAAATTTTTTTATTATTGAACGAATAGGTTTTATAACACGTTTTATTTCTTCTTCTACTGTTAGATATTTAGATCCTGGACGAGTAGAACATCCCCCAATATCTATGAAATCTGATCCTTCATTTAATAGATTTTCCACATGTTTTAATACACTTAATTCAGAATTAAACTTACCTCCATCATAAAAAGAATCAGGAGTTAAATTAACTATTCCCATCACTTTTGGTTCTTTAAAAGAAAATAAAGTTCCTGCACAATTAATTGTCATTAAAAAACTATTTTTAATTCATTTTTAAAATTAAATGAGATGAATCATATTTCCATTGATTTTATCATCAAAAAATGTAAAAAAATATTTAAAACAAAATTAAAAGATTATGATTTATCGTGGAAAATAATAAAAATATATTCTATGATAGATCAAATTTTTATTAAAGTATTTCGTATACAAAATATTCAAAAAAGAGGATATCAAAAAGTCAAAGAAGAAAAAATTATAGATACATATATAGATGTGATAAATTATATTGTTATTACGATAATAAAATTAAATATTTCTAATCATCTTGAAAAAAATATTTCTCATTCTAAGATTATTTGTCTTTATATTCAACAATTTAATAAAATTAAAAATTGGAAAAAAAATATAGAATTATATAATAAAAAAATAGGGGATCCTTCAATAGATAAAATTTTAGAATATATTTTCTATTTGAAAAAAAAAAAAGAAAAAATATTATCTAATAATTTAGAAAAAATTTTTTTTTAAAATTTTAAAAATAACAATTCTTTTATTGATGAAGGATATAAGAAAAAATAAATGAAATTTTATTTATATTTTATCAAAAATTTATCTTAGGATTATTAGAATAAATTTAAAAATGAAAAAAAAAGTTATAATTGCAAATTGGAAAATGAATCACGATTTCTATGAAACGACTTCTTATCTTAGAAACTTATTAAAAATCATTTTTGAAAATAAAATTAATCAAAAAAAAATAATTATTGCTCCATCTTTTCCTTTTTTACATATTTCAAATCAAATTTTACAGGGAACTACTTTAAGTATTGCAGCACAAAATATCCATCAAATGGACAATGGATCTTATACTGGAGAAGTATCGGCACCTATGTTGAGATCTATAGGAATTAAAAAGGTAATATTAGGACATAGTGAACGTAGAAAATATTTTACCGAAACGAATGAAATTCTCATCAAAAAAATTAAAATTGCATTAAAATATGGATTTAATATTATTTTTTGTGTAGGAGAAACGGAAGTAGATAGAGAAAAAAAAGAGCATTTTCTTACCGTAAAAAATCAATTAGAAAAAACAATTTTTTATTTTTCTTTAGAAAAAATAAATTCCTTTATTATAGCATATGAACCTATATGGGCTATTGGTACTGGAAAAACAGCTACTCCTGAAATAGCTCAACATATGCATAAATATATACGTACCTTATTTTTGAATAAATATGGAAAACGTAGTGCCAATAATTTATCTATTTTGTATGGGGGAAGTATAAATGATATAAATGCAAAAGATCTTTTTTTACAAAAAGATATCGATGGGGGCTTAGTTGGTAATTATTCCCTTAATATAAAAAAATTTTTAAAAATTATTCAATCCTAATTTTTATTTATTATCTTTATAATTTGAAGAAATATTATGGCCTCGTAGCTTAATTGGATAGAGCATCTGACTACGGATCAGAAGGTTATGGGTTCGAGTCCCCTCGAGGTCTCATTTTATTTTATCCTAAATAAGGTTTTAGTATTTTACTTCTAGAAGAATGTTTTAATCTTTTTAAGGCTATACTTTCTATTTGTCTTACACGTTCTCTTGTTAAATCACAAGAGTGTCCTACTTCTTCTAATGTCATTGGTGGGGATCCATTTAATCCAAAATGTAAAATGATCACTCGACGTTCTCTTTCACTTAAAGTTTCCAAAATTCTTTTTATATCTTTACGAAGAGATTCCTTTTCTAAATGTTCATCTGGACGAGGAGATTCATCAGATTTTACTAAATCGTATAGATTAGAATCCTCCCCATCTATTAATGGAGCATCCATCGAAATATGTCTTCCAGAATTTTTTAAAGATTCCTCTACCTCTTTTTCATTCATCTCTAAATTTTCTGCTATTTCTCTTGCAGAAGGTGTTCTTTGAAGTTCTTGCTCTAATTGAGCAAGAGTTTTAAGTATTTTGTTTAATAATGCCAATTTATTTGTAGGTTGTCGAATAGAACGTGATTGTTCAGCTATAGCTTGTAATATAGCTTGTCTTATCCACCATACAACGTAAGAAATACATTTAAATCCTCTTGTTTCATCAAATCTCAATATCCCCTTTATCAATCCTAGATTCCCTTCATTAATTAAATCACATAAACTTAGTCCTTGATTTTGATATTGTTTTGCAACAGAAACTACAA
This sequence comes from Blattabacterium sp. (Cryptocercus punctulatus) str. Cpu, assembly GCF_000236405.1. NCBI lineage: Bacteria > Pseudomonadati > Bacteroidota > Flavobacteriia > Flavobacteriales > Blattabacteriaceae > Blattabacterium > Blattabacterium sp. (Cryptocercus punctulatus) str. Cpu. The sequence continues at coordinate 102,121 of NC_016621.1, forward strand.
AACGTAAATTTGCATTTACTAGTTTATCTATAGCAGATGAATCTCCTTCTCTTGCTCTACGTGCGAATTCAACTTCTTCTTCTGGAGTTAATAATGGAATTTTTCCTATTTCATGAAGATATTTATCTAAAGATTCAGATTCCCGATTTGTGACTTGTTTGGTGATTTTAAGTTGTCTCATATTTTTTTATTATTTTACTCATTTTTTAGGACGAGGTAAAAGTATTTTTCTAGAAAGTTTCATTTTTTTATTTTTATCATCAATTCCCAGAAATTTTACATCGATGATATCTCCAATTTGGAGTTCATCTTCTATATTATTTAGCCTTTTCCATCCTATTTCAGAAATATGCAACAATCCTTCCACACCTTTAGATATTTCAACAAAAGCTCCAAAATCTTTTATAGATTTTACTTTCGCTTTATAAATTTTTCCTATTTCAGGTACAAAAGTAATTTCTTTAATTCTATGAATTGCTTCCTCTATTTTTTGATAATTTTTTCCTATAATTTCAATATTACCCATATTCCCTTTTTCTTCAATTAAAATACTTGTTTCTGTACAAGATTGTATTTCTTGAATAACTTTTCCACCAGGACCGATTACAGAACCTATAAAATTTTTTGGAATATTGAAAGTATGTATTTTAGGAGCATTAGGTTTTAATTTTTTTCTATATATAGGAAAAGTTTTTAGCATTTGTTTTAGAATAAATCTACGACCTTCTAAAGCTTGTATTAAAATTTTATTTAAAAGATCATAAGTTAATCCTTGGATTTTTTTTACATCCATTTGACATGCTGTAATTCCATATTTTGTACCTGTTATTTTAAAATCAAGGTCTCCAAAACTATCTTCTTCTCCCATAATATCAGATAAAATAACTTTTTTTTCTTTATCTATAAATAATCCCATAGAAATACCGGAAACAGGTTTTTCAAGAGAAATTCCGGCATCCATTAATGCTAAACTTGCTGCGCAAACTGTAGCCATAGAAGAAGATCCATTAGATTCTAAAATATCCGATACTACACGAATCGTATAAGGATTCTCAGGTATAACATTTTTTAAGGCACGTTGTGCTAAATTTCCATGTCCTACTTCACGTCTAGATACACTTCTAATTGGACGTATCTCTCCTGTTGAAAAAGGAGGAAAATTATAATGTAGATAAAATTTTTCATTATTTTCCATAATTACATTATCAATTTTATTAGCATCTAAAGAGGACCCTAATGTTACGGTAGTTAATGATTGAGTGTCTCCTCTTGAGAATAAAGCTGATCCATGAACTCCAGGAAGATAATCCACAATACTCCATATTTTTCGGATTTTCTTATTGGTTCTTCCATCTAACCTAATCTCTTCTTTTAAAATCATGTTTCTGGTAATTTCTTTTTTTATTTCTTCATAACATTGATCAATAAAAATTTCATTTTTTTCTTGATCATCTATAGGTAATTTTTTTTTAAAATTATTTAAAATTTTATTTTCTTGAATAGATCTGGTTTTTTTATCCAAAAATTGTTTATATAGTTTATAAATTTTTTCATATGAAAAAGAAAAAAGTTTTTTTTTCATAGTTTTTTTTTCCAATAAATATGGATCTTCTATATGATTATGTACATAACGTGAAAAATAAGGATTATTGGATTTTAGTTTTAGTAATTTTTCTACTAATCTATTTTGAGCTTTTATTTGAATTTTTATTTCTTGATGAGCTATAGTAATCGCATGAATAAATTCATCTTCTGTAATTTCTTTCATTTCTCCTTCTATCATAATAATAGAATCGGTAGAAGCTCCTACTATTAAATCTATATCAGATTTTTTCAATTGGTCTAAACTTGGATTTATAAAAAATTTTCCATTTATACGTATGATACGAACTTCTGATATAGGTCCATTAAATGGAATTCCAGAAATAGATAATGCTGTAGAAGCCGCAAGTCCAGCTAATCCATCTGGTAAAACTTTATTATCATATGATAATAAAGAGATCATGATTTGTATTTCTTTTCGAAAAGATTCAGGAAAAGTAGGTCTTAAAACACGATCTACTAATCTCATTGTCAAGATTTCTTCATTAGAAGGTCTTCCTTCCCTTTTTATAAATCCACCAGGAATTTTACCACCTGCAGAATATTTTTCTCTATAATCTACTGTTAATGGTAAAAAATTGGATTCATTTTTTATTTTTTTGGAAATTACTACAGTAGCTAATAGTATTGTATTACCTATACGTATAATAGCTGAACCATCTGCCAGTTTAGCTAATTTTCCTGTTTCTATAATAATAGTGCGTCCATCTCCTAGAGATATAATTTCCTTTACTGTATCTAGCATGTTTAATTTTTTACTTTTGTATTAAAAAAAATAACAAAAATTATGTTTTTTTATTATTATGTGTGTAGTAGTATGAATGATATGAAAAGAAATTATCTATATGTAATAATGAATGATCAAAAATTATATTATTTTCTTAATCCTAGGATTTTTATAATTTTTTTATAACTATTTACATCCTTTTTTTCTATATATTTTAATAATTTTTTTCTTTTTCCTACTAATCTTATCAGTGATCTTTCTGTATTAAAATCTTTTCTATTATTTTTTAGATATTTACTTAAATGATTAATTCGATAAGTAAATAAAGCTATTTGAGATTGAGAAGATCCTGTATCCAAAACGGAAATTCCATATGTTTTAAATATTTCCTTTTTTTTATTTTCAGTTAAATACATAATAATACAATATCTTTATTTGATAAAGTTAAAAATATTTTATAAATATGTATTTATACTTTATTTTAATTTAAGTAGAGAATCTAGATATTTTCTATCATTAGATAAACGAGGAACTTTATTTTGACCTCCTAGTTTTTTATGTATTTTTAACCAATCGTAGAATAATCCAGTTCTAGCTATATATATAACAGGTGGACGTAAAACCATATTTTTATATCGTTTAATTTCATAATCAGAATTCAATAATTTTAATTCATTATCTAAAATATCTCTAAAATAGGATAAATTTTTTGGAGTTTTTTTAAATTCTATAATCCATTCATGAGCTCCAGAATTTTTTTTTTTCATGTAAATTGGTCCTGCAGTATATTCATGAATAATAGAATTTGTTTTTAAACAAGTTTTTTTTAAAGCTATTTCTGCATTTTCTATAATTAATTCTTCTCCAAAAGAATTGATATAATGATTTGTTCTTCCAGAAATAGATATACGATATGGAGATATACTAGTAAATTTAATAGTATCTCCAACTATGTATCTCCATAGTCCAGCATTAGTAGAAATCACTAAAGCATAATTTTTATTTAATTCTACTTTATCAATAGGAAAAATTTTTGGATAAGGTTTATGAAATTCTTCCATAGGAATAAATTCATAAAAAATTCCATGATCTAATAAAAGTAAAAGACCATCAACATTTTTTTGATCTTGTACGGCAAAAAATCCTTCGGATGAACTGTATACATCATAATAATTAATAGGTGTATTAAATAAATCATTATATTGTTTAATATAAGGATTAAAATTTACCCCTCCATGGAATATAACTTCTAAATTAGGCCATATTTCATTTATTTTTTGTTTATTAAATTTGCTTAATAATTGATTTAAAAAAATTAATAGCCAAGAACAAACTCCTAATAAAATACGAACATCTTTGGATGCAGTTACTTTTACTAAAGTTTCTAATTTTTTTTCCCATTCACTCATTAAGGCTATTTTTTTTCTAGGAATACTAATATATTCTGCCCAAAATGGAAGATTTTTTATTAAAATGGAAGATAAATCTCCATAAAAAGTATTGTATTTTTTACATAATTCATGACTACCTCCTAAACGTAGAGCTTTTCCAAAGAATACTTTTGTTTCTGGGTGATTATGAATATATATAGATAGCATATCTTTTCCGGCTTTATAATGACAATCATGCATAGAAAAGTTAGTAACAGGTATGTACTTACTTTTTGTATTGGTAGTACCAGAAGATCTAGCAAACCATTTTACTTTTCCAGGCCATAATATATCCTTTTCCCCTTTACGAATTCTTTTAATTATAGGAATTAAATCTATATAATTGCATATAGGAATTCTTTCAGAAAATTGTTGATATTCTTTAATATCCTGAAATCCATATTTTTTTCCAAATTCTGTTTTTTTTGCATAAAATATCATTTTATGGATTAAATTATGTTGTATTTTTATTGGTGATCGTATGATCGATTCTATTTTTTTTATTCTTTTTTTTATAAAAGAAGATGTTAAATATCCAGATAAATATTTCATTATAATGAAATTTTTTAATTAATCAAAAATAAATTTTTGAATTATTTTTTTGGGATAAATAAATAGAAACAATTCCAAAAGTTAATTCTTTTGTAGAATAATTTTTAAATCCGTGGTATTTTAATAGTTTTTTCATTTTTTTTCCATAATAAGAAAAATATTTAATAGATTCTTGTAAATAGTTATAAGCAAAATAATTTTTTGAAAAAAAAGTTCCTATTCTAGTCAAAATAGAATGAGAATAAAGATGATAAAATATTTTTATATAAGGATTTGAAGGGTTAGAAAATTCTAGAATTTCTAAAATTCCTAAAGGTTTTAGTATTCTATATATTTCTTGTAAAGAAAGGTGAATATATTTAAAATTTCTTATTCCAAACGCAATAGTTACTAAATCAAAAGTATTTTTTTCAAAAGGTATATTTTGTGAATATCCTTGAATTAGAGTTATTCTTTTTTCTAAAAAATTTTTTTTTATTTTATTCTTTGCTATTTTTAACATTTTTTCAGAAGGATCTAAACCAATAATAGAAGCATTTCTAAATTTTTTTGCTAATAATATAGCTAAATCTCCAGTTCCAGTAGCCAAATCTAATATTTTTTTGTATTTTTTTTTTTTAATAGTGATTAGTAAATTTATTACTTTTTTTCTCCATAATATATCTATTCCAAAAGATAATATATGATTTAGAAAATCATATTTTGAAGAGATATTATCAAACATTTTTGTTAATTTATCTTCTGATGAAATAGAATTTTTGTTCATAAATGATATGAATTAATATTTACTTATTTTAAGTTATTAATAAAAATGATTTTTTATTTAAAAATTTTATTTTTTTTTGCTTTTTATTTTTAATTATTATTTTTATTAAAAAAAATGATTCGATCAATAATTACAGGAACTGGACATTACTTACCAAATAAAATTATAAGTAATAATCATTTTTTAAAACATATATTTTACGATAAAAAAGGATTAAAAAGTGAAAAACCTAATGAAGAAATTATCAAAAAATTTCAAAAAATTACAGAAATAGAAGAAAGAAGATATATAAATAATTCATTATTGAATTCTGATATTGCTTCTATAGCTGCAAAAAGAGCTTTAATAAATTCTCAAATTAATAAAGAAAAAATAGATTATATTATTTCTGCCCATAATTATGGAGATATTAATCCGATTTCTTTACAATCTGATTTAATGCCATCTATAGCTTCTAGAGTAAAAAATAAACTCCAAATAAAAAATAAAAAATGTCGTCCATATGATATGATTTTTGGTTGTCCAGGATGGATAGAAGGAATGATATTAGCAGATCAACTTTTAAGATCTAAAAACGCTACAAATATTTTGATTACTAGTTCTGAAACTTTATCTAAAGTAATAGATCCACATGATAAAAATTCTATGATTTTTTCAGATGGAGCGGGAGCTGTAGTTTTATCCGCTATCGAAATAGTAGAAGATAATCAAGGAATTATTCATTATGATACTCAATGCAATAATAATGAGGAACTACATTATTTGACTAATAGTTACTCTTTAAATCCTAATTATAAAAAATCTTTAGTGAATATTAAAATGAATGGAAGACGGATTTATGAATATGCATTAAAAGAAGTTCCAAATATGCTAAAAAATATACTAGATCATTCGAATTTTCATATTAAAGATCTTAAAAAAATTCTTATTCATCAAGCTAATGCAAAAATGGATTATGCTATTTTAAAAAGATTGTTGAACTTGTATGAGTATTCATCTTCAAATAAAGATTTTTGTAAAAATTTAATGCCAATGACTATTCAAAAATTTGGAAATTCTTCTGTTGCCACTGTTCCAACTATATTGGATTTAATTCTTAAAAAAAGAATGCCTCCTCATGAAATTAATCCTGGAGATACCATATTAATGGCTTCATTAGGAGCAGGTATGAATATTAATGGAATGATTTATCGTTTTCCTAAAAAAAAAATTAAAAAATATTATGAAAAAAAAAATACATCCAGAAAATTATAGACCTGTTGTATTTAAAGATATTAACAACGAAATACTATTTATTTGTAGATCTACCGTCAATACAAAAGAATCCATTAAAATAGATGAATCTATTTATCCACTATATAAAATGGAAATATCTAGTTATTCTCATCCATTTTTTACTGGAGAAAAAAAATTTTTAGGTAAAACAGGACCAGCAGAAAAATTTAAAAAAAAATACGAAAAATATAAAAAATTTTAATATAAATTATCTTACTATATGGATTATTTCATATTATACGATGGTAATACTGAATGGCAAAATTTACTTCCTATCACATTTACTAGACCAGTATCAGAAATTCGATTAGGAATATTTACAATAAGAGAAAGATGGGAAAAATATATTGGAGGAAAAGCATTTGTTCTTACAAAACCATTTCTTTCAAAAAAATATTCTTTTGGAATAGAAAAAAAAAAGGGAATGCACAAAAATATATTACTAATCAATTCTTCATTTATTCCAAATGAAAAATTGATTCAAATAATTTTTGAATTAAAAGAAAATGAGGCTATCTTTTTTCAAGAAAAAATGGTAGCTGTACGAAAATCTCTTTTTTTTTATAGAAAAGATACTCCATTTTTAAAAAAATATAAAAAAATATATCATATTAACCAGGTAATTTATATTCAATATCCATGGGATATATTTATAAACAATGAAATTATCTTAAAACAAGATTTTCATTTTTTAACAAAAGGAAAAAATTCGTTTTCTCTATTTGGAAAAAATAACCTTCTTTGTAAAGAAAAAATTTTTTTAGAAGAAGATATGACAGCCGAGAATATTGTATTAAATGCAAAATTTGGTCCCATTTATCTTGAAAAAGAAGTTCAAATAATGGAAGGATCTATGATTAGAGGACCTGTAGCAATTTGTAAAAAATCCATCTTAAATATGGGATCTAAAATATATGGTGGGACAACGATTGGTCCTAATTGTAAAGTAGGAGGAGAAATTAAAAATTCTGTTATTTTTTCTTATTCTAATAAAGCTCATGATGGTTTTTTGGGAAATACGGTTTTGGGCGAATGGTGTAATTTAGGAGCTGGTACCAATATTTCTAATTTAAGAAATGATTATTCTAAAGTTAAAGTTTGGAGTTATGAAAAAAAAAAATTTTTTCCTATTGATGTTCGATTTTTTGGAATGATCATGGGCGATTATTCCAAATCTTCAATTAATACTCAATTTAATACAGCTACAATAGTAGGTGTAAATACAAATATCTTTGGATATGGATTTCCTCCTAGATATATTCCTTCTTTTTCTTTAGGTGGAATACAAAATAGAAAAGTAATTCCTTTTGTAAAGGTTTGTGAAACTGCTGAGATAATGATGAATAGAAGAAATATTTCTTTTTCTTTTTTAGATAAAGAAATATTAGAATATTTATATCATTCAATGGGTAATAAAATATAACTTATTTATTTCTTATAACAAATAGAATTATAATTGGTTTTTAATATAAATAAAAATAATTTTATGCTGAAACATAATTTAGGTTATCCTATTGAAGGATTTATTGAACATTGGTTATAAAATACGAAAAAAAAATTTAAAAATACAAGAATATGCTGGTTTAGATTTGATTCCATGTAATGATTTTAGTTTTTATGATCATGTTCTAGATATATTTTTTTATTGGAATCTATTCCAAAATATTATTCTTTAATTCCTATGAAACATGATATAGATCTTTATTTTTTCCATGGTTAGAGGAGTTTAAAAAGATGTATGGGATATAAAAAAAGAAAATTTATTTCATAAAATGGATTTAATTGAAAATATTATTCCAGTTTATATAAAAATAATTAAAAAATTAAAGGATTAAGAAGCTACTTATATTCAAATAGATGTATCAATTTTAGTTTTAGATTTATTTTAAAAAAAAATAGAAATATTTAAATATGATTATCAAGAAATATATAAAATTTGTTCGGAAATAAATATTTTACTTCCATCCTATTTTGATGGAATTTTAGAAAATATTTTTTTTCTTAAAAATCTTTCTATCCAAACTTTACATATTTATTTAATAGAATATCCAGAAAATTATAAATAATCTTAGATTTTTTAATAGATAAAAAAACAATTTTATCTTTAGTATTCATCGATGGAAAAAATATTTTGAAAAATAATTATGTTAATTCCATAAAAAAAATTGAAAAATCAATAAAATTATTAGGAGAAAAAAGAGTGATGATTGCACCTAATTGTTCACTTTTACATATTCCTATATAGATATATATAGGATATGAACATTCTATTCCTATGTATGGATATCAAAAAAAAATAGTCTTTTACTAAACAAAAAATTTATGAATTAATCAATTTAAAAAATATTATAAAAGGAAATAATTCTATTTTAATAAAAAATTTGTATTTTTTTGAAAAAATAAAAACTTCTTTTATTTTTAATGATAAAAAAGTTAAAGAAAGAGTACTAAAAATAAAAAATCCTTTTAAGATTCGTAAAAAAAAATAGCATCAAAAATTTAATTTATCTTTATTTCCAATAATAACTATTGGATCATTTCCTCAAAAAAAATAAATTTGAAATTTAAAAAGTAAATTCCGAAAAAGAAAGTTAAGTAAAAAAGAAAATATGAAAAAATAAATTTAGATGTTTTGGGACATGGATCATTTGAGAAAAATGATCAACCTATTTTTACTATTTTCTATCAGATTTTTTGGATTATTAGGGGGTAGATGAAGTAAAATCTTTAGAAAAAATCTGTTGAAAAAAAAAGATTTGGACTTTTATTTTAAATGGTCTATTAAAGACTTTCGTCTTTCTTCAAGTGGAGTGGAAGATGAAATACAAATTCATACACATATGTGTTACAGGTATTTTTTAATAATATATTGAAACATATAAAAGATCTATATTCCGATGTGATTACTTTAGAAATAATTAAATTATTAAAGGCCTTTTCAAAATTTTCTTATCCAAATGAAATTTAGAAGTGGTATATGATATTTTTTCTACAAAAATTTCTACTGTAAAAAAAATATTCGATTTAATTCAAAAAGTTTCTAATAGAATATCAATTATAAAAATAATTGGATTAATCCAGATTGTGGATTAAAAAATAGAAAATGGTATGAAGTAATAAAATAACTTAAAAATATGATAGTATCGGAAAAAATAGCTATAAAAAAATTGATCAATTATATTTTAATTTTGTAAAATATTTGAAATGACATTACAGAATAAAGAAGAAAAAATTAAAAAGGAATTTTTTCTTCTCAAAAATTGGGAAGAAAAATATGAATACATTATAGATTTAGGAAAAAATTTACCAAAAAAGTCCAATATTTTTAGATCTGAAGATAAATTAATTCATGGATGTCAATCTAATGTTTGGTTAGAAGCTAAATTAAAAGGAGTACGTATTTTTTTTGATGCAGATAGTGATGCTCTTTTACCTAGAGGGATGGCAGCTATTATGATTCGGATATATTCAGGTCATTTTCCATTTGAAATTATTTCATATAAGGCCAATTTTATTTCTGAAATTGGGTTTCGATCATTTTTATCCCCGATTCGTGCTAATGGTATGCTTTTATTTTTAAAAAAAATTAAGTTTTATGCAATAGCTTTTAATGGAAAAAATTTCTGTTAACTTAAATGGTAATAATATATAGAAATTTTACCATTCTTTTATTTTTTATAAAAAAAATTATGAAATTCCAAACTATTAATCCTGTTGATAATAATATATTAAATACTTATTCTTTTATAGAGGATGAAAAAATTAATGATAAACTTAATTTAGCTAATAAAGCATATGAAGAATGGAAATCTTTTTCTTTTTCTTCTAGGATTGAATACATTAATAAATTAATATCTTCCATGAAAGAGGTTTTAGATATTTTATCATATTTAATAACCCAAGAAATGGGAAAACCTATAACGCAATCCCGTAAAGAAGTAAATAAAAGTATCAATTTATGCAAATATTATATTGATTTAGAAGAATCTATTTTTTTTAAAAATATCTATACTGAATATGAAAAATCTTATATTAGATTTGAACCTATAGGTCCTATATTAGGAATTATGCCTTGGAACTATCCTATTTGGCAAACTATAAGATATGCAATTCCTAATATTTTACTAGGAAATGTAATTGTTTTGAAACCTGCTATTAATACGGTAGGTTGTTCTATTCTTTTAGAAAAAATATTTATTGAATCTGGATTTCCAAAAGGAATTTTTCAAGTTTTTTTAATAGATATACCTAAAATAGAATTAGTAATAGAAAATCCTATTATACAAGGAGTCACTTTTACAGGAAGTTATTTAACTGGGAGTCATATAGGAAATATAGCTGGTAAGCATATTAAAAAATCTATTCTAGAATTAGGAGGAAATGATGCTTTTATTGTAATGAAAGATGTAAAAAATATCCAAGAAACGGCAAAATTTGCTACAGAGTCGAGATTAAATAATACAGGACAATCGTGTATTTCTGCTAAACGTTTTATTATAGATCATTCTATTGTAGATGATTTTATAGATCTTATTATTCAAGAAATGAAAAAATATCATCAAGGAGATTTATATGAGGAATCTACTAATATAGGTTATATTGCTCGTTCAGACTTATCGGAAAAATTGTATAAACAATATAAGAATATTATTTCATCTAATAGATGTAAAATATGCTTAGAAACTAAAAAAAATGGAAATTTTTTTTCTCCTTCTTTATTAAAAATAGAAGATAATAATCTATTTTTTTCAGAGGAAATATTTGGTCCAATAGGATTAGTTTATACTTTTTATAATGAAAAAGAAATTCCTTCTATTGTTAATGCTACTTGTTATGGATTAGGAGCATCTATATGGACTAAAAATTTAAAAAAAGCAGAAATATTATCCCAAAAAATAAATACTGGAATGGTATTTGTTAATGAAATTGTAAAATCAGATCCTCGTTTCCCTTTTGGAGGAGTAAAAAAATCTGGATATGGAAGAGAACTTTCTGCTCTATCTATAAAAGAATTTTCTAATTGGAAAACTATTATTATAAAAAAATAAGATCATAAAATTTTTCGCATTCTTGATACAGATATTTTCATTTGATTTCTATATTTAGCTACAGTTCTTCGAGCCACTATATATCCTTTTTTTTTTAAAATTTTTGATAATTTTTCATCAGTAAGTGGGTTTTTTTTATTTTCTTTTTCAATAGATTCTACTAATAATTTTTTAATTTCAATGGAAGAAATTTCTTTTCCTTCTTTATTAATCATTTTTTCAGAAAAAAAACTTTTTATCAAGAATGTTCCATATGGAGTATTCACATATTTACTATTAGCAACACGAGAAACAGTGGATATACCTACTCCAATTTTTTGGGATATATTTTTTAAAATCATAGGTTTTATTTTATATGGATCTCCAGTAAAAAAATATTCTTTTTGATAATCCATAATAGCGTTCATTGTTAACATTAATGTATTTTGACGTTGTTTTATCGATTCAACAAACCATTTAGCAGAATCTATTTTTTGTTTTATAAAAAAAATAGTATTATTATCGTTTTTTTTCATATTTTTTTTTGAATACTTATAAGATTTCAACATATCTAAATATATAGAAGATATTTTTAATTCTGGAGTATTTCTATGATTTAGAGATAGTTCTAAATCACCTTCTACAATACAAATTGTAAAATCGGGAATTAAATGATTTAAATTTCTAGTATTTTCAGAATATATTTTACCTGGTTTTGGATTCAATTTTTCTATTTGATAAATAGCTTTTCGTAAATTTTTTTTTGTTATTCCTAATTTATTTTGCAGCTTTTGATAATGTTTTTTTGTAAAAAATTCAAAATTATTTTGTATAATATTTTTGGCAAGAAAAACTTCTGTAGTTTTTTTTTTATTTTCTAATTGTATAAGAATACATTCTTGTAAATTCCTAGCTCCTATTCCTATAGGATCTAGTTTTTGTATATAATTTGAAAGTAATTTTTCAATTTTTTCTTCAGTAACAGATATTCCAAGTATCAAAAATATGTCATCTACTATAGAAGAAATTGGTCTTCTTATATATCCATCTTCATCTATATTTCCTATTATAAAATCTGATATCAATAAATCTTCATTATTTAAAAAACGAAAAGTATGTAATTGATTTTTTAAATATTCTTGAAAAGAAATTCCAGAAATTATTGGGATATATTTTTTTTCACTATGATTTTGATTAGGGATATTATTTTTGAAATCCAAAATTTCATCATCACTTAAATATTCATCAATATTTATTTCATCACTATCTATAGATGGATTTTGATCTTCTGAAAGATCCATCATATTTTCTGATATATCTAAATTTTCCTCTTCTTCACTAATACTGATAGAATTTAATAGATCATCTTCCATTTCCAATGCTGGATTTTCTTCCAATTCCTGTTTAACTCTTTGTTCAAAATCCAAAGTAGATAATTGCACCAATTTCATTAGTTTTATTTGCTGGGGAGAAAGTTTTTGTTTTCCTTTCTGTAATAATTTTTGTTTTAACATGTTTTAGAATTCTGCATTATTTGGTGTTCTTGGAAAAGGAATTACATCACGAATATTTTTCATTCCTGTAATAAATTGAACTAAACGATCAAATCCTAATCCAAATCCACTATGAGGAACAGAACCAAAACGACGAGTATCTAAATACCACCAAAGTTTTTTATCATCTATTTTTGTATCTTTCATTCGCTTCAATAAAAGATCATAACGTTCTTCTCTTTGAGATCCTCCAATAATCTCTCCTATTTTTGGGAACAAAATATCCATTGCCCTCACTGTTTTTCCATCATTATTTATACGCATGTAAAAAGCTTTAATACAGGAAGGATAATCAAAAACAATGACAGGATGTTGAAAATGGTCATTCACTAAATATTGTTCATGTTCAGATTGTAAATCCATCCCCCAAATTACTGGATTAAAAAATTTTTTATTTTTTTTTTCAAGAATTTTTATAGCTTCAGTATAACTAATCCTTTTAAATGGAAATTTTAATATAAGTTCTAGTCTATCTAAAATGGAAAAATTATCCTCTTTATTCCATTTTTTTATATTTTCTTTTAAAAAAAATAAATCTTCTACACAATTTTCAATAATATATTGTATGATAAATTTTAAAAAATTTTCTGCTAAATTCATATTTTCTTCTAAATGATAAAAGGCAATTTCGGGTTCTATCATCCAAAATTCGGATAAATGTCGTGAAGTATTGGAATTTTCTGCACGAAAAGCAGGTCCAAAAGTATATACTTTTCCTAAAGATAAAGAAGCAGTTTCAGCTTCTAATTGTCCAGATACACTAAGATAGGTTTTACATTGAAAAAAATCTTTTTTATAATCTATTATATCTCCTTTTTTTATACATGGAATATTTTTTAAATCCATAGTCGTAACCTGAAACATATTTCCAGCTCCTTCAGCATTTAAAGTAGTAATAATTGGAGTATTAATATAAAAAAATCCATGTTCATGAAAATATTTATGTATAGAAAAAGCTATATGATGACGTATACGTATAATACTACTAAAAATACTTGTACGGAAACGTAAATGTGCTTGTTTACGTAGTTTTTCTAAACTATGTTTTTTAGGTTGTAAAATAGATTTTTGAAAATTTTTTTGGTCTACTTTTCCATATATACTTATATATAAAGATTGAATTTCTATAGATTGTTTTTTCCCTATACTTTTTTTTAATATTCCTATAACTTTAATAGATGTTCCAATTGTTATTTTTTTTATCAATTTTTTATCTATATTTTTAGATAAAACAATTTGAATATTTTTAATGGTAGATCCATCGTTTAATGCAATAAAAATAGAATTACGAAAAAAACGTATCCATCCCTCAACTAAAACTTTTTTTTCTAAAAAAAAATTACCATTATTCAACAATTCTTTAATCGAATATTTTTTTATCATAAAATATACAGATTTTTATATTTTTAAAATTTCTTTTTCTTTATAAAGAAAAAGATTATCCATATTTTGAATATATTCAATCGTTATTTTTTGTATACTGTTTTCTCCTGATTTAGATAAATCTTGGGCCAATTTTAATTTTTTTATGGATTGATTATTTTTTTTTCGTATTATTCTTACGTATATTTTTGCCTGTTCTATTTGTTTTTTTATTTTTTTTATCAAATTTTTTCTTCCTTCTTCTGTAATAATAGGAATATTAATTTGAATATAGTCTCCTTTATTAGTAGGCATAATTCCTAAATTAGTATCTATAATGGCTTTATCTATATGTGAAATAAGAGACCGATCCCAAGGTTGAATTGTTAGAGTCATATTATCTACAATATTAATATTAGCTACTTCTATTAAAGGTAAAAAAGTCCCATAACACTTTATTTTTATTTTTTCTAAAAAGGTAAGAATGGATTTACTTCCTAAATGAATAGGATAAATTTCCTCTTGTAATTTTTTTAAAATTATTTTCATGTCTTTTTTACAAGAAGAAAAAATTTTATTTAATTCATCCATAATTTTTTATTATTTTTTAGAAACTAAGGTACCTATTTCTTCTCCGGAAATTACTTTTTTAAAATTACCTTTTCTATTGATATCAAAAATAATAATGGGTAAATTATTTTCATTTCCTAAAATAAAAGCGGTTTGATCCATCACTTTTATTCCCATTTGATAAGCCATATCAAAGGATATTTTTTTTAATTTTTTAGCATATTTATCTTTTTCCGGATCTTTAGTATAGACTCCATCAACTCTAGTTCCTTTTAATAAAACATCAGCCTTTATTTCTATAGCACGTAATACAGCTGCTGTATCTGTAGTAAAATAAGGATTTCCTAATCCTGCTACAAATATAACTACTCTGCCTTTTTCTAAATGATGAATAGCTTTATCCTTGACAAAAGGTTCCGCAATTTGATCCATTCTAATAGCTGTTTGTATAGAGGTACATATTCCTATATTTTCTAAGTAAGATTGTAGTGCAATTCCATTTATAACAGTAGCTAGCATTCCCATATAATCTCCACCTATACGATCTATTGTACTATTTAACCTAGAATAACCTCTAAATATATTTCCTCCACCAATAACTATAGCCACTTGGCCCCCCATATCTACAACTTTTTTTACCTCTTCGGCATGTTGTTGAAGACGAGTAGAATGAAGTCCAAAATTCTTATTTCCCATAAGAGATTCTCCACTTAATTTTAATAATGATCTTTTGTACTTCATGGAAAAATTCCTAACTTTTCATAAGAATCTATGATTTTATTTATGGAAAGGACAAAAGCAGATGTCCGCATAGTTTCTATTTTTAATGTTTTTTTTAAATCATGAATTTTATGAAATCCACTAATCATTGTATCTTCTAACCCACTACGTACTAAATCTATTTCTCTTGGTCCTCTTAAAATATTTTTTTTTTCTTCTTTTGGAATTTTTTTATGAGAAATCGTTTCAATAACCTGTAAAAGGTCAAAATTCATATTTTCATTAAATCTTTTTTCCATACGACCATAACGTACATGACTTAAGTTTTTTAACCATTCAAAATAAGAAACTGTCACTCCTCCAGCATTTAAATAAATATCTGGAACTATAATTACCCCCATTTTTTCTAATATTTCATCCGCTTCAGGAGTTACCGGACCATTTGCAGCTTCTCCAATAATTTTTGCTTTAATACGATTAGCATTATTCTTATGTATAACATTTTCTAATGCAGCAGGTATTAGGATATCACATTCTAATTCTAATGCTTTTTCTGTATTTTTAATATTTTTTGATTCTGGAAAATTTAATATGGATCCAGTATTTTTTAAATGTAGTATCACTTTAGATACATTCAATCCTTTTTTATTGTAAATTGCCCCCTCTCTTTCTGCTAAAGCCACAATAATAGCACCTGATTCATGAAAAAAATTAGCGGCATGATAACCTACATTTCCTAAACCTTGTATTATAACTTTTTTTCCATCTAATCCTAAATCCAGACCAATAGAAAACATATATTCTTTCATACAACATAATTCTCTAATTCCGTAAAAAACTCCTAATCCAGTTGCTTCTTTTCGCCCTCTAACACCTCCTTGAGAAATAGGTTTTCCAGTTACACAGGCTAAGGCATCTACTTCTCCAGGAAGTATAGATAAAAAAGTATCAAAAATCCAGCTCATTTCTCTTTCTCCAGTTCCATAATCAGGAGCTGGAACATCAATTCCTGGACCTATAAAATTTTTTTTAATTAATTCAGAAGTATAACGACGTGTAATCTTTTCTATATTTTCTACAGAAATATTTTGTGGATCTATTTTAATTCCACCTTTAGATCCACCAAAAGGGACATCTACAATAGCACATTTATATGTCATAAGTGCAGCTAAAGTCATAATTTCATCTTGATTTACTTTTATACTATATCTGATACCTCCTTTACAGGGTAATTTATGATGAGAGTGTTGGACTCTATAGGCTTCAATAACTTTGATTTTTTTTCCTATTTTTACAGGAAAGTGCATACGATATACAGCATTACAATATTTAATTTGTTCTAAAAGTCCTTTTTCAATAGAAATAAATCGTGCTGCTTTATCAAAATTTTTTTCTATACAACTAAAAAAACTATTATATGTACCAGCTTTACTTTTATTTTTTTTTGACATAAAAAAATTTTTACACATTTTTAAATATAAAATGAAAAAATTCAAAAAAAAATGCTGTAATTAAATACAAATCTACGTATTATGTTGAAATATTTTTTAAATATACAAAATATCTATTTGAATAGAGATTATTTTAATTTTTAATTAAAAAACTGATATTTAATTAAATAAATAAAATATTTATTATTTTGTATTGAATAATAATTACTCGTTTTAATACTTTTTCTTTTAAAAAAAATATAGTTTTAGGATGATTTAAAATGTTTTGTTTTATTTTTTCTATTGTTAGATTTGAATCAAAAATCTCTTTAAATTTTAATTTTCCATTAAACATAATTGGATATGTAATTTTTTTTTCTATAAGATATTTTGGATTAAAAATAGGTATAGGTGAAAATAAAATAGATTTTTTATTTCCTAATTTTTTCCAAATTTCTTCAGATATATGAGGAGAAAATGGAGCCATTAATTTCACTAAAGGTTCCAATATTTTTATTTTATTACATTTTAAAATAGTTAATTTATTAACAATCATCATTAAATAACTAATAGATGTATTAAAAGAGAAAGATTCTATTCTTTCTTTTAATTTTTTAATTGTGTAATGTAAAATTTTTAATTCCTTAAATGTTGGAGATAAATTACTAATTTGAAATACTCCATTTTTATGGAATAAACGCCAAAATTTATTTATAAATTTTTTTATTCCAATAATTTTTTGATCATTCCAAGGTTTAGATAATGTAATTGGTCCTAAAAACATTTCATAAATACGAAAAATATCTGATCCATATTTATCAGAAATATGATCTGGATTAATAATATTATATTTAGATTTGGACATTTTTTCTAATTTTCTTTTACAAAAAAAAATTCCTTTTTCTAAAATAAATTTGGAATTGGAAAATTCAGGATTCCATTTTTTCAATTTATTTATATTTAATTCGTTATTATGATTTATTAGAGAAATATCTACATATATTTCTTGAAATGATAGACTATTTTTATTTTTTAATAACCCATAGGAAACAAATATATTTTTTCCAATAATTTTTAATATCATAGCAGAGTGAATAAGGATCATTCCTTGATTTAATATTTTATGAAAAGGTTCTTCGGTTTTTATCCATCCTCTATCTTTCAGAAATTTATGCCAAAATCTTGCATAAATTAAGTGACCTGTAGAATGCTCCGATCCCCCAATATATAGATCTATATTTTTCCAATAATTCTCTTTTTTATTGTCCAAAAAAAAATTTGGATTATGTCCATCCATATAACGAAGAAAATACCAACTAGATCCCGCCCAACATGGCATAGTACTAGTTTCTATTGGAAATACATATTTATTATCAATAAGAGTATTTGAAACAATTTTCATATTTTTTTCGTCCCAAGCCCAATTTTTTACTCTCATTAATGGAGATTTTCCGTTTTTTGGATGATAATTTTCTATTCTTGGTAAAAGCAGAGGAAGTTTTTCTATGGGAATAGTTTTAGGATTTTTATTTTTTAAAATAAATTGGAATAGGTTCACCCCAGTACCTCTGTCTGGAAAAAACGGCATCTCGTAATCGATAACTATTTTTTTTATTCCAATGTTTTTATTTTTAAAAATTTGGATTATTTTTTTCCTGGCTTCTTTAGCATTTAGTCCATTTAAAAAATCAGAATTAATACAAATTCCATTTTTTCCTTCATAAAGTTCATTTTTATTATTTTTATTTTTTTCAAAAAAAACTGGTAAAATTTCTAATCCAAATTTTTTTGCAAATTTTAGGCTATATTTTTCATGACTAGGTATACCTACTATAGATTTTACTTGAGTATCTACAGAAAAATAATTACTAACATAAATAGGAATTTTTTTACCATTAATAAATGGATGTATAACATAATTTCCTGTAAAAAATCCTGAAATATTTTTTTCTTTTTCTGATTTTTCTACATAATTTTCTTGCATATTAATATATGCAAGAAGACTTTTTTTATAATGAGGAATAGTAATGATTTTTAATAATGGATGATCAGTAGATATAATAATAAATGTTATTCCAAATATAATTTCTGGACGAAAAATAAAAGATTCTATTTTTTTATCGTTTTTTTTAGAAAAAAAAAGTTCTAAAAATATGGTAATTCCGGTTTTTTTACCTATCCAATTATATTGCAGTTTTTTAAGAGAATTAGAACATTCAATAAAATCTAGACCTTTTAAAAGTCTTTCTACATAAGCGGTAATTCTTATATGCCATTGAAGCATTTTTTTTTTATAAATTGGATATCCACCTCTTTGACTTTTTCCATTTTTTATTTCATCATTTGCTAAAACGGTACCTAGATCTGGACACCAATTAACTGTATTTTTACATAAAAATGCTAATCGGTAATTTAAAAGTATCGAATCTTTTTTTAAAGAACTAAATTTTTTCCATTTTTTGGAATCAAATTGATACTTTAAGGAAGTACTAGCATTAATAGATAAATTTCCGTTTTTATTAAATTCTTTAATTAAAAAGTTGATAGGCCGAGCTATTTCACTATCCTTATCGTACCAAGAATTAAAAATTTGAATAAACATCCATTGAGTCCATCGATAATAATCAGGATTACTGGTATATAATTTTCGACTCCAATCAAAAGATAGACCTATTTTATCCATCTGTTTTTGATATTGTTGTATATTTTTTTTAGTAGTTTCGTAGGGATGCTGTCCAGTTTGAATAGCATATTGTTCTGCGGGTAGCCCAAAGGAATCAAATCCTATAGGATTTAATACGTTGTAACCTTCAGCACGTTTATATCTCGCATAAATATCGGAAGCAATATATCCTAAACAATGTCCTATATGAAGACCAGATCCTGAAGGATAAGGAAACATATTTAAAATATAGTATTTTTTTTTGGTTTCGTTTTCTTTTATATGAAAAATATTGTTTTTTTTCCAATATATTTGCCAACGTTTTTCTATTTTTCGAAAATTATATTCCATGTTTATTTTATTTTAAATTCTATATAAAAAATTCAATAATTTTGTTACGTAATTTTATTGAGTGATTTCTGTAAAAAACAATAATATTTAATTTAAAAAATATAATTATCCATAATTATTTGATGATAATAAAAAAAGTTTTTCTAAAAAAGAAAATAAATGTTTAATAACCATCAAGATTGTTTTAAAAATAATTTTAATCAAAAATTTTTTAATAATCAAACTATTAGTTATTTGGTAACATTAATTCAAGATGATCCGGATAATTCTATAGAAATATTTTATTTATTAAAAATAAATAAAGCTACTTCCGTCTTTAAATTTTTAGATTTTTCTATAAAAAAAAAAATTATTGAAGGGTTTCCATCTATTAAAATAATGGAATTCATGAATCAATTATCTGTGGATGATCGTGTATCATTTTTGGAAAATCTACCAAAAGATTCTTTAAAAGATTTGATAAAATATTTAAATCCGGAAGAAAAACGTAGGACTTTAATTTCTTTAGGATATCCTGAAAATAGTGTCGGACGTCTTATGATTCCAGATTATCTTGCTGTACAAGATACTTGGAAGGTAAAAGAAGTATTAGAATATATACGAAAAGAAGGTAAAAATAGTGATATAATAGAAATTATCTATATAGTAAATAAAAATGGAAAATTAGTAGATGATATCAAAATAAGAGAATTTTTATTAGTAGATATAGATACTAAAGTAGAAGAATTAATGGATAGAAAATATACTGCTGCTTTAAATGTTACCGATACAGAAGAAGAAGCAAATAAAATATTTTCTATGAATAATAGAATTTCACTTCCAGTAATAGATGATAAAAAAAATTTTCTTGGAATAGTAACTATAGATGATATATTATGGGTTTTAAATAAAAATTATAAAGAAGATATTCAAAAAATAGGTGGAATGGAAGCTTTGAATCAATCTTATTTAAATATTCCTTTATCTAAATTAATTAAAAAAAGAGCTGGATGGTTAATTTTATTATTTATAGGTGAAATGTTAACGACAACTGTTATGCAGAATTTTTCAAGTGTTATAGAAAAAGCAGTAGTTTTGGCTTTATTTATTCCCTTAGTTGTTTCTAGTGGTGGGAATAGTGGATCTCAAGCATCTAGCTTGATTATTCAAGCAATGGCTTTAGGAGAAGTTAAAATAAAAGATTGGTGGATAGTAATGCGAAGAGAAATAATATGTGGTTTTTTTTTAGGAAGTATCTTAGGATTAACTGGATTTATCCGTGTTTTGGCATGGCATAATATAAATTTTTTCAATTATGGACCTCATTTTATATTAGTTGGATTAACAGTTTTTTTATCTTTAATTTTCGTTGTTTTATGGGGAACATTTAGTGGATCTATGTTACCTTTTTTAATTAAAAAATTTAGAGGTGACCCAGCTAGTTCTTCTGCTCCTTTTGTGGCTACATTAGTAGATGTTATTGGATTAATAATATATTTTTCTATGTCTTATATTATTCTTCATGGTACTTTATTATAAAAATGAAAATTTTTCTCTAAATTTTTGAATAACTTTTTTCCAATCTTCAGGAATTGGACTAGTAAAATGATATTTTTCATTGTTTGGATGAATTAAGGAAAGTGAAATTGCATGTAATGCTTGACTTTTTAAAATATTTAAACATATTTTTAAAAATTTAAAATTTTTTTTTGAAAAACTTTTTAAAATTGTATTTCCACCATAAATAATATCATTAAATAATGGATGCCCTAAATATTTAAAATGAGCTCTTATTTGATGTGTTTTCCCTGTTTCTAAATTACAGGAAATATATGTTATATATTTAAATCTTTCTAAAACTTTGTAATGAGTGATTGAATATTTTCCTCTATAAAAATCTTTTTTAAAAAGAGTCATTCTTTTTCTATTTTTTGGATCTCTTCCTATAAATCCAGTTATAGTCCCTTCTTCATTTTTTAAATCTCCCCATACTAAAGCTATATATTTTCTTTTAATAGTTTTAGAAATAAATTGTTGAAATAAAAATTTTTGTGCATATTCATTTTTAGCTAAAACAAGTAACCCTGAAGTATCTTTATCAATTCTGTGAACTAAACCTAACCTATATAATAATTTATTATTATTTTTTAGATGATATTTAATTCCATGAATTAAAGTCCCATTTTCATTTCCAATTCCTGGATGTACTACCATACCTGGCTTTTTATTAACTACAATAATATCCTCATCTTCATGAATAATATCAAGAGGTATTTTTTCTGCAATAATATTTTTATATTCTAAATCTAAAATGGGTAGATAAGATATTTCTATTTCTAGAAAATCAAAAGGTTTTATTTGGTAATTTTTTTTTACAAAACGTTTATTTACCAAAATTTTTCCTAAATTTGCAGCCTTTTGGATTTGATTTCTACTAATATTTGGGATTGATTTCATTAAAAATTTATCAATTCGAATAGATTTTTGATTTTTTTTTAATAAAAAACTAAATTTTTTGATGTGCATTTATTCTTTTATATTCCTATTTTTTTTTCTTTATATATATCTATTTTTTGTATAAATTTTTCTTGAATTTTATCCTCTTTTTTATTTATATTTTTCGAAGGATTAAATTCATATGTTGGAATTAAACTATCGAATAATTCTTTTGAATTATTCGATTTTAACCAAATATATATCGGAGAATTTTTATCCTTTATTTTTCCAGGATCAGGTTCTTGATGGTAAACTTTTGCATTATTTATAGAATCATCATCCAATGACTGTTCATCATAAAAATGAATAATGTTAAATGATTGTTTTTTCAAAGTATCAGTAGCAGAAGATAAAGACATTCCAATAACATTTGGAACTATAAAACAATTTTTTTCATATCCTTTTCCAACTATTAAAGTAATTTTATCTTTATTTGGTAAAATATATCCAGATGGAATGGATTTTCCTTTATAAAAAACTTTTAGAACAATATCCTTAGATAGATTATTCATATATTTTATATTTTTTACTAGTAGATGATTAGCATGAATCAATTTAATTGCTATATGTTTATGCATATTTATTATATTTGGTAATATAGTAGATTGAAAATTTTTGGGATTAGCTTTGATATATATAGATCTTCCTTTTTTAACATAATCTCCAGCTTCTGGAAAGAAGGAAATAACTTGAAAAGGATTAAAATAGGGATCATAAAATGATGTATCTACATCGTATTTTAATCCTAATTTATTTAAAATAGATAAGGATTTATTTAAAGATAAATAATGAAGATCCGGAACTCTTACATAAGTACCATGTTTTGTATAAAAATCTACCCATTTTAATGAAAAATTAATTATTTTATATAAAATAAATATGGATATTAATAAATTTAAAATTAAAATTAAACCGTATTTCAAATATATCATAACTGAATAAATATAAAATAAATAAAGAATAATGAAAAAGATTGCTATTATTATGGGAGGGTATACCGAAGAATCTATCATTTCATTAAAAAGTGGAAAAATAGTTTACGAAAATTTAAATAGAGAAGAATTTGATCCTTATCAAATTTATATATTCAAAGATAAATGGGTTTTAATAGGAGAAAAAAAGGAATATTCTATTAATAAACAAGATTTTACAATTCTTCTTAAAAGTAATCAAATTTTAAAATTTGATTGTGTATTTAATGCTATTCATGGAACTCCAGGAGAAGATGGAATTTTACCAGCTTATTTTCATTTATTGAAAATACCTTATACAGGATGTAATTTTCATCAGGCAAATGTTACTTTTAATAAAAAGTATTGTTTAACCTTATTAAAGGAATTTGGAATAAATACAGCAATTTCCTTTTTTTTGAATCAAAATCAACCTTTTTGTGAAAAAAAAATAATAAAAAAAATTGGATTACCATGTTTTGTAAAGCCTAATAGATCCGGATCTAGTTTAGGTATATCAAAAGTATATAAAAAAGAAGAACTATTTCCTGCTATAAAAAAGGCTTTTAAAAAAGATGACGAAATAATTATTGAATCTTTTTTAAAAGGAATTGAAATTTCAGTAGGAGTTATTTCGTTTAATCATGAAATTACAGTATTACCAATTACAGAAATAATTAGTAAAAATGATTTTTTCGATTTTGAATCAAAATATGACGAAGGATCTCAAGAAATTACACCAGCTCGATTACTTCCAAATATGGAAAATAAAATTCAAAAATTAGTAAAAAAAATATGTAAAATTTTAAATTTATCTGGAATATCTAGATCGGAATTTATTCTTGTAAATGGAGAACCCTTTTTTCTAGAAATTAATACGGTGCCTGGGCTTTCTAAAAAAAGCATTTTTCCAAAACAATTAAATGTAGCTGGTATTTCTATCTCTAATTTATTGAAAAAATTAATAGATTTTTCTATTAAAAATTAAAAAAAATTATAATTTACAATGGCATTTTTTTTTACAAAAATTCCTTTTTTTTGAAAAAAAAATTCAAAAATTTTTTGATAAAAAAAAGAATAGAATAAGAAAAAAATAGACCAATCATAATATATTGCCACATTTTTTTATTTTTTTAATATTTGATAAATGAAGAAAGAAGAAAAATAAGCTAATATTGTCATAAAAAATAATTGTATAATAGGCCATTTCCAAGATTTTGTTTCTTTTTTTACTGTATATAAGGTACTCATACATTGCATAGAAAATGCGTAAAAAAGTAGTAAAGAAAATCCTGTTGCTATATTGTAAACAGGTTTTTTTGTATTATAAAATTGTTCTTTTTTCATTTTTTCTTTTAATAAAAAATTTTCTTTTTCTATATTATAGACTGATCCCATTGTACTAACAAAAACTTCTCTTGCTATAAGAGAAGAAATCAAACCAATTCCTATTTCCCAATTATATCCTAATGGCTGAATAAATGGTTCTATTTTTTTTCCTATTAAACCTAAATAAGAATTAGGAAGTTCTTTTTTTTTTATTATTTTTTCCAAAAAAATAGAATTTTTATTTGATAATTCTTTTGAAGGACCGAAAGATCCTAATCCCCATATTAATACATTTACTAACAAAATCATTTTTCCTGTATTAAAAATAAAAGATTTTATATTTATCCATAATGGAATCCATATATTTATGAATATGGGATATTTATAAGTTGGCATTTCCATAATAAGATAATTTTTATAATCTTTTTTGAGAATAAAATAATGAATAATCATAGAAATAATTAAAGCAGAGAAAAAACCTAGAAGGTACATTGCCATGAGTACTAATCCTCTTAATTGGATTAAATACCATTTTTTATCCGGAATAATTAAAGAAATGATTAAGGTATAAATAGGTAATCTAGCTGAACATGTCATAAAAGGAGTTACTAAAATAGTGATTAATCGATCTCTAGAATTTTCTATATGTCTAGATGCCATTATTGCTGGAATAGAACAAGAAAAACTAGAAATAAGAGGAACTACACTTTTTCCATTTAATCCAAATGGGCGCATAATTCTATCCATTAAAAATATTACTCTACTCATATAACCACTTTCTTCCATAAGAATAATAAAAAATAATAAAATAAAAATTTGTGGGATAAAAGTAATAATAGTAATAATTCCAGGTAAAATACCTTGGATAAAAAAATGATTTAAAGGACCTGGATAAAATGTTACTAATTTTTTTTGAAAAAAATAAAAAAAAAATTCTATAAATTTTTTTAGGATTTTCTGATAAAAAAAAAAACACTTTGAAATATAATGAATAATAAAAAAAAAGAAAATTAAATAACCCCATAAAGGATGGCCCAATAAATATTTATCTATTTTTTTTTGAAAATTTAAATAATTTTTTTCTTTATCCGAAAGGAATTCAGAAACTGTTTTAGAAAAAATGTAACTTATTTCCTTATATCTATATAGTATTTCTTTAATTTGTAATCTTTTAGAAATAATATTATGTTTTTTTTTAATTTTATTTAAAATTTTATCTTTTTTTTTAAAAAAAATTCTATTATTAGCTAAATAATACCAAGCTTTATAAGAATTAATTGGATAATAACTTTTTACATTTTTAATAGCAGTGATATAATCCAATTTTGGATTAAAAAAAAAGTAATTATATTTTTTTGTATAATTTATTTTATTTATTTTATTTTTAACTTTTTCTAATTCCTTATTCCTTTTCTTTGCATTTATTGATATAATTTCTGTTATAAGAAATTTTTTTAATTTTTTTATATTAATAAAAATTCCCTTATTTTTTGCTTCATCAATCATATTTAATATGAATAAAACCGGAAAACCTAAATCTTGTATTTGTCTAAGTAAAAAAATACTTTTTTTTATATTAGAGGAATCCGCTACAACAATAATTTTATCTGGATAATCATTCACGTTTTTTGTATCATTTAATAATCTACAAACTATTTCTTCATCATCAGATGATGGATATATGCTATAAGTTCCAGGAAGATCCATGATTTGATAATATATTTTTTTGTAAAAAAAATATCCTATTTTTTTATCAATTGTTACACCTAAGTAATTTCCTACTTTTTGATTAAGTCCAGTTAATTTATTAAATAAAGAAGTTTTTCCAACATTTGGATTTCCAATAAGAGCCAATTTAATTATTTTTTTCATTATTTTAAATAGGTTCTATTAGAATATTTTCTGCCTCTTTTTTTCGTAAAATAACACAAGATTGATCATAACTAATACAAAGTGGATCATAAAAAATCGAAACAAAAAGTATTTCAAATTTAACACCAGGTAAAAGACCTAATTCTAATAATTTTATAGGAAAATCTTCATTTTTATATCCCTTAATAATTCCTTTTTCTCCTTTTTTAAGATTAGATAAGTTCAAATTTATATGTATTTAAAAAAATTAAATAATTAAATATACTTCTAAGTATATATGTATGGTAAAAAAAGAAAATAAAGGTTTAAATTTATCTACTTTTTGAAATAAATATGTTATAATTTATGACTTCTATTATTGTTAGATCCATACAGTTATTGTTTAGTGTTTCTATATTGATAGTAATTCATGAATTAGGGCACTTTTTATTAGCTAAAGCATTTCAAGTACATGTAGAAAGATTTTTTTTATTTTTTGATCCTTGGTTTTCTATTTTCAAAAAAAAAATAGGAAAGACTATTTATGGAATAGGGTGGATACCTTTAGGAGGATATGTAAAAATATCTGGAATGATGACAGAAGAAAATAAAAGTTCTTCTAAAGAAAAAAAAAGTACAAAAGATTGGGAATTTCGTTCAAAATCTTCATTAAAACAATTATTAATTGTTTTAGGAGGAATTATTTCCAATGTATTGTTATCTATTATTATTTTTTCT
Source organism: Blattabacterium sp. (Cryptocercus punctulatus) str. Cpu (assembly GCF_000236405.1). Taxonomy (NCBI): domain Bacteria; kingdom Pseudomonadati; phylum Bacteroidota; class Flavobacteriia; order Flavobacteriales; family Blattabacteriaceae; genus Blattabacterium; species Blattabacterium sp. (Cryptocercus punctulatus) str. Cpu. Next base: position 129,491 of record NC_016621.1, read on the forward strand.
TTTTTATTATTTAAATATGGAGATATTTTACTTCCTACAAAAAATGTAAAATATGGAATTGAAGTAGATTCTTTAGGAGAAAAAATTGGATTACAAAACGGAGATAAAATTTTATTTGTTAATGGAAAATTTATCCCTTATTTTAATGATATTCCTAAAGCAATTATTTTAGGTAATTCCATTACTATAGATCGTATGGGAAAAATTATACATTTATCATTGAATTACGATAAAAAAAAATATTTTTTTGATAGAAAAGAATTTAATTTTTTTATTAAACCTCGTATTCCTCCTATTATAAATTACGTAATGAAAAATTCAGTAGCATATAAATCTGGATTGAAAAATAATGATGAAATTTTAGCAATTAATTCGGAATTTATTTTATTTTCCGATCAATTAAAAGATATTTTATTGAAATATAAAAATCAACCTATATTAGTTTCTATCAATAGAAATGGGAACCTTTTTCAAAAGGAAATTTTTTTAAATCAAAAAGGTATATTAGGAATAAATTTGAAAAATTTTATAAATATGGATCAAATTTTTTCATTCGAAAAAAAAAATTATTCTATAATTGAAAGTTTACCTTATGGTGTAAAAAAATCATGGGAAGTTTTAAAAAATCAAATATTTTTTTTAAAAAATGTTTTTCATATAGAGACTAGAGCTTACAAACATATAGGTAGTTTTTTTTCTATGGCTAAGGAATTTCCTGATCAATGGAATTGGGAAATATTTTGGACATTAACAGCTACTTTATCTATATGGTTGGCCTTTTTGAATTTATTTCCTATTCCATCATTAGATGGAGGTTATGTATTATTTATTATCATAGAAATGATAACCAAAAAAAAGATAAACGAAAAAATTTTTGAACGTTTTACGATTATTGGATTTTTAATTATTAGTTTAATTATGGTTATGGTCATTATTTGGGATATTTTTAAAGTATTTTTTTCTTGAATTTTTAAAAAAAAAAGTATGATTCATAGTAATTCCTATATCTATTATAAGATCATTTTTATGTATTGGTTTAATACAATTTATGGGATCAAATAAACTTAATCCAATTTTAAGAATATTTTTTTTACATAGTGTAAGAAATCTATCATAAAATCCTTTTCCATAACCAATACGATATCCTTTTAAATCGAAAACTAATAATGGAATAAATATAACTTCAATAAAATAAGGTGGAATAATATTTTTATTTATAGGTTCCGGAATTCCATATTTATTTATTTTTATCAATGTTTTTCTATCAAAAAAACAATTATCTATAGATAATTTATGAAAATTTGAATAAGGAATTGTTATATATTTTTTTTTTTTAAAAGAAAATTAATAATAAAAAACGTATTTATTTCATTATTTTTATCTATTGGTAAAAAAATATGATAATATTTTTTATTCCAGATGAATAGTTTTTTTACTTTAAAAAATATGTCATAACTTTTTTTTAGTATTTCATTTTTTGAAAAAGATTTTCTGTAAAAAAGATATTTTTTTCGTAATTTATTTTTATTCATTATTATAAATAGTAATTATTTATTATTTTATGATATTTATAAATTTTTCTAATATTTTACTTATTTCTTTAGGTTTTTCTATAGGTCCCATATGACCTGTATTTATTTCCATGAAATGGCAATTATATCCTAATTTTGCTTCTTCACGTATTTTTTTTTCATGAATAATTAAATCATGTAAACCAATTATATACAATTTTGGAAATTTAGTTTTTTTTAATAAAAATGTTCTATCTTTTCGAATTGACATTCCTCGTAAAAAAGAAATTGCACTTTTAACGGAAATAGATAAAGTAATTTTTTTTAAAAAATGAATTTCTTTTTGTAATAAATCTAATTTTTTAGGATTGAACAGTTTTTGTATACTATAAGAGATAAATAAAGGATAATTATTTATTGCAAATTGTATAGAACGAATCCTATTTTTCTTTTTTTCTTTTGTATCTGATTTTGCGGTAGAATTAATTAAACATAAACCTAAAAATATTTTTGAATATTTTTCTGCAAGTGCAAGAGCAATATATCCCCCCATAGAATGACCAACAAATATCGATTTTTCTATATTTTCTTTTTCTAAAATAATTTTTACTATATCAGCTACCTCTTCCATAGTAAAAATAGTTTTTTCTTCATAGGAAGAACTTTTTCCATGACCAGGAAAGTCAATTAAAAGAATTTTATATTTTTCGGAAAACATATCATAAAAAAAATTCCAAATTTCTGAACTTTCCATAAATCCATGCAAAAAAACAATAGATTTTCCACTTCCTTTTATTTTATAATAAATCTTTTTTTTATTATGAAAATATATAAACATATTTTTATATTGATAATAAATAATTGAAAAACAGAATTATAATATGAAATATTCAAATTTAATTACATTTTTTATTATTAAAAAATGAATTTAATAATGTTATTAACTATAAACATTGGAAATTCCAGTATTCGTTTTGGATTATTTAATAATAATTATAATTTAAAATGTAATTGTTCATGGATTATTAATAGTAATCCCCACAGATCATTAGATGAATATATTTTATTGTTTAGGAATATATATCAACAATATGGAATTTTTTCAAAATTAATAAAAAATATTATTATTGGATCTGTAGTTCCCCCCCTTACGAATATTGTAGAACAATCTTTATATGAAATACATAAAATTAAACCAATAATAGTAGATAGATATTCTTATTCTCCAATAAGACATTATTCTCATCAATTAGGAACAGATTTATACGCTAATGCTATAGCTGCATATACATTATATAATAAAGAAAATATTTTAGTAATAGATTTTGGTACTGCATTAAGTTTTACCTGTATAGATAAATATGGAAATCTTAAAGGAGTTATTATTGCACCAGGAGTTAATAGCTCCTTATCCGCATTGATTGGTAATACTGCTCAACTTTCACAAATAGAATTAAAAAAACCTCCCAATATATTAGGAGAATATACTGAAACATGTATACAAAGTGGAATTATTTATGGATATTTAAGTATGGTAGAAGGTCTTATTAATCGTATTAATCAAGAATTAAAAAAAAATTGTTTTGTAATTGCTACTGGAGGACTTTCGCATATATATACTCCTTTAACTAAAGAGATTCATTTTAAAGATAAATTACATACAATAAAAGGATTAAAAATTCTATTTCATTTGAATAAATAGAATTAATAATTATTATTTTTAAATTTTAATAGATTTTTTGATTTTTTTTGATAAAGTTTTTAAATATTTTTCCGATAGATCTATTCTTTTTTTAGAAAAATTTCCATCACTTTCTTTATCCATAGGAATTAAGTGAATATGAGCATGAGGAATTTCAAATCCAAGAACAAATATACCTATACGATTACAAGGTATTATTTTCTCAATCCCTATAGCTACTTTTCGAGTAAAAGACATAATAGAGAGAAATTCATTTTTTGTAAGAGAAAATATTTTTTCTATATTTTCTTTTTTTGGTATCACTAAAGTATGTCCTATTTTTAATGGATAAATATCTAAAAAAGCTAAATGATTGTAAGTTTCTGCTATTTTATAAGCGGAAATTTCATTTTTAATTATTTTTGTAAAAATATTTTTATTCATTAAATCCTATTTCTAAAATTTCATAATCAAGTATCATCTTATTAGGTAAATTAATATGGGCAATTTCTCCTACTTTTTTTCCAAGTATTCCTGTAGATATAGGAGTATTTATAGAAATTTTTCCTAATTTTAAATCGGCTTCTCCTTCTGGAACTAAAGTATATATTTGTTCTCCACCATAAGTTAGATTTTTAACTTTTACTGTAGATAGAATAGAAACCCTAGTTCTATTAATTTTTGATTCATCTATAATCCTTGCATTGGATAATTTTTTTTTAAACTTAGCTATATTCATTTCTAAAAATCCTTGTGCTTCTTTGATTGCATCATATTCTGCATTTTCTGAAATATCTCCTTTATCTCTTGCTTCAGCTATTTGCATTGATATTTTTGGACGTTCAATGTTTTCTAATCTTTCTATTTTTTGTTGTAATTTTTTTAATCCTTTTTTAGTTATATATTCGAATTTTTCCATAATTTTTCATTATTATTGTATTTTTTCATTTATTTATTATTATTATATATAAAGTTAATTGATTTTGTGAATAATAGTAAACTGTATAAAATGTATAAAAAAATAATAAAATATGGATTTTTTTATTCGGTTATTTTTAATTATTTTATTATCGATAATATCGAAAATACCAGGAAAAGTAATTAAAATTTATAATGGATATACTTTATAATTTAAATTTTCTGAAAAAAAAATGAAAAATTACAAAATAAGGATTTTGGATATAGATTGTCCATAAAAAAAATCAAGCTTTATGAATAAAATAGTGATCATTTTTTTGGATTATTATATGAAAATAATAGAAAATATAGCGAAAAAAAATAAAATTGGATTATGGATAAAAAAGTCATCTATTAATAATCCATATTACTGGATAAAAAATTATACTATTCTGGAAATTTTTGCTCCTAAAATACGTAATCGTTGATCAATATTTTCATATCCTCTATCTATTTGTTCTATATTTTTTATTATACTAGTACCTTTAGCAGAAAGTGCTGCTATTAAAAGTGCAATTCCTGCTCTTATATCCGGAGAATTTAATATCGAACCTCGCAAATAAGATTGATGATTTAATCCAATAATAGTTGCTCTATGAGGATCACATAATATTATTTGTGCACCCATTTCAATTAGTTTATCTACAAAAAATAATCTACTTTCGAACATTTTTTGATGAATTAAAACACTTCCTTTTGCTTGAGTTGCGACAACTGTTAAAATACTTAATAAATCGGGAGTTAATCCTGGCCATGGTGCATCAGAAATTGTTAATATAGCATTATTTAATAATTTTTTTATTCTATAATATTTTTGAGATGGAATATAAATATCATCATTTTCTTTTTCTAATTTTATCCCCATTTTTTTAAATGTATTTGGAATAATTCCTAAATTTTTCCAACTAACATTTCTAATTTTTATTTCGGAACTAGTAATTGCTGCTAATCCTATCCAACTTCCAATTTCTACCATATCAGGTAAAATAGTATGTGAACATCCACTTAATTCTGTAACTCCGATAATATGAATTAAATTAGAACCTATTCCTTTTATTTTTGATCCCATTCTATTCAATAATCTACATAATTGTTGAATATAAGGTTCACAAGCTGCGTTATAAATAGTTGTTTTTCCTTTTGCTAAGGTAGCTGCCATGATAATATTAGCTGTTCCTGTTACAGAAGCTTCTTCTAAAAGAAGATATTTTCCTGTTAAATATTTGGAATAAATATAAAAATATTGATTTTCTTTATAAACTATCTGACTACCTAAGGATTCAAATCCTCTTAAATGAATATCCAATCGTCTACGACCAATCCTGTCCCCTCCAGGAATTGGCATACATACTTTTCCAAATCGAGCTAACAAAGGACCTGCAATCATTAGAGATCCTCTAATAGATTGTCCATATTCAATAAAAAATTTTTTTGTGTTTAAATACTCAATATAAATTTCTTTTGCTTGAAAAGTATAATCTCCAATATTATTTTTTTTTATTATAACTCCTAAATTTTTAAGAATTTGTATTAAACATTGAACATCTCCTATTTCTGGAATGTTTTTTATTCTTATTTTTTCTGATGTTAATAAAACTGCACATAAAACTTGTAAAGCTTCATTTTTTGCACCTTGTGGTTTTATTTCCCCTTTTAAAAAATTTCCACCTTCTATTTTAAAAGAAGCCATTACTTTTCATATTCATATTTTTTTCTCATATAATTTTTTTTTCTTTTTGGATTTAAAAGATAGGAAGATTGTAATAATGGATTAGTTTTATTCATTAAACAGATTTTTCCTTTTGAAAGGTCTTTTAAATCTTTAAATATGATATCATCTTCTACAATATTTTTATTCCACCTTAAATAATTTTTCTTCATTGTATTTGCTATAGCATAAAATAATCCTTCTTTTTTTTTACTATTTTTACAATTTATTGCTACATATATCATATTTCTTATAATTTTTCCATAATATCGAAAATTAGTTAAATAGTCAGGGTAGACTACTTTTTTATAATGATAAATTTTTCTTTTTTCTGGATTTGGTTTTGGAAAAGGTGTATCAATATCTAATTGATATTTAGACATAATAAATAATTGATTCCATAATTTATGCTGAAAATAAGGAATTTTAAATCTAGGATTGGAATACGTCATTAATTTAATGATACTCCATGCACAACGATTACGTTCTTTTCTATTTTTTATTTTTATTGCATAATCGATCATTTTATGAATATTTCTTCCATATTCTGGTATAACTAATTTGAAACGATTAGTATTATATTCCATATTGATTTTTATTTATAAAAATAAGATCTTTTCTTTTATTATTGTTGTAATATGAAGTTTTATCTAACGTCCAAAGAATTTTTTTTTGAAAAATATTTTTTCTAACTTTACATAATTTATTAAAACATATATAACAATGATTTGATTTACAAGCATCTACGTGAACAGATAATTCTACTTTATTTCCAAATTTATCTTTTGTTAGTTTTGTTAATTTTTGTACTTCTTTATTAGCATCTTTTATATTAAAAAACCATGGAACTGTTAAATGACAATCAACATGTAAAGCACTTCCATATTTAATAATTTTTAAATGATGAAGATCAATCCAATGACTATTTTTTTTTTCATTGATATAAAAAGATAACTTTTTTAAAAGTTTTTTATCATATTCATCCATAATTCCAGCTGCAGCCGATCTTAATAATTTTAATCCTGTATATAAAATTACAGAGGAAAAAATAACAGAAATAATAGAATCTATCCATATCCATTGAGTTATATTTAATAATATTAATCCTATCACAATTCCAAAAGTAGAATAGGTATCTATTTGAAGATGTTTTCCACTAGCTATTAATGTTAAAGCACTATTTTTATTTCCTATTTTACAGGCAAAAATACCTAAAAAGTAATTAATAATTGCAGTAAATGACATTAGATAGATTCCATAATCTAATCTTAATAAAAAAATAGTTTCATGATTTTTTACACGTATAAAAATTTTTATAAAAATGATAATTCCTACGAAAAAAATTAAAAAACCTTCTATTGCAGTGGATATAAATTCTATTTTTCCATGACCATATGGATGATTTTGATCTTTAGGCAAAGAAGAAACATAAAGACTATATAACCCTATAAATCCACTAATTATATTTGTGATACTTTCTAGAGCATCACTAAATATAGAAATAGAAGAAGTAATATACCAAGTAATTAATTTAATTAAAAATAAAATTACTGCTACGAAACAAATCAGTTTTTGGAGACTAAAATTTATTTTTATTTTTTTATCTTCCATAATAAAATAAAAATGGATGGGAAAAAGTTTATGAATAAATAATGAGTTTAGCTAATTTTAGTAAAATTTTCTTTTCTCCTGATTGTTGAAATTTAATTATGGCTATTTCATTTTGTCTTTGTATATCTATAATGGTTCCTATTCCAAAATTTTTGTGAAATACTTTTATTCCTTTTTTTATTAATTTTTTTTCATAATTATTTGTTTTTAATTTGTATGAATAATTAGAAATTGATATTTTTTTTTCAATAAATTTTTCATTGATTTCATGAATAAAACGACTAGGGATATTCATAATTTTTTTCCCCCATAAAAAACGATATTTTGTATAAGTTAATATAGCTTTTTTTTGAGCTCTAGTTAAAGCAACATAGAATAATCGACGTTCTTCCTCAAGTTTTAATTGGTTTTCTAAACTAGATTTTGAAGGAAATAAATTTTCTTCTAATCCTGTAATAAAAATCACTGGAAACTCTAACCCTTTAGATAAATGAATTGTCATTAACGAAACTTTATTTTCTTCTTTATTTTCATTTATTCCTTCTCTTAAAGAAAAATATTGTAAAAAACCAGATAAACTTATATCTCCATTTTTTTTTAATTTTTTTTGATCATTAATATAATAAGAGATATTATCTAATATAAGTTGAAAATTATCATGATTATAATTATTTTTTTTCTCTTTTTTTAATAAAAATTTTACTATATATTGAGCTATTTCATATATATTTTTATCTTTTAATTTTAAACGAAAATTTTCTATAATCCTATTTATTGTTAGATGGATCACTTTCCATAAGTAATCTTTTTCATAGAAAAGAGAACGATTTTGGAGTTCTGTACAAAGAAATGAAAATATTTCATTTTTTTTTTGAGAAAATATTAATAATAATTTAACAGTTTTTTTATTGTTTATTTTTTTTTTTATGATTCTTAATAATGATTCCTCATCTTTTGGATTATTGATAATTCTAAAATAAGCTAATAAATCTTGAATTTCTTTACGTTTATAAAACGATATAGATCCACCTATCTTATAGGGTATATTATTTTCTTTCATTGCATATTCTAAAATATTGGATTGTGAATTTGTTCTATAAAGAATAGCAAAATCTTTGTTTTGAAATTTTTTAATTTTTTTCAGAAAAAGAATATAATCAGCAATATATTGTGCTTCTTCTTTTTCTGAAAAAGCTCCATATATTTTTATTTCATCTCCTTTTTCGTTTTTAGTCCAAATTTTTTTAAAAAGTTGATTTTTATTAAAAGAAATAATTTTATTTGAGGCCTCTACTATGTGATTAGTGGAACGATAATTTTGTTCAAGTCGAAAAATTTTTGCTTCATTGTAGTCTTTATGAAAATTTAAAATATTTGAAATATTTGCTCCCCGAAAAGCATAAATACTTTGTGCATCATCGCCAACTGCAAAAACATTTCTATATTTAGAGGAAAGATTTTTAATGATAATATTTTGAGCAAGATTGGTATCTTGATATTCATCAATCAATATATATTGAAATTTTTCTTGGTATTTATGCAGTATTTTTGGAAAACGAAAAAATAAATAATTTGTGTGTAGTAATATATCATCAAAATCTAAAGCTTCTGAATTAGAGCATTTTTTGACATAAATTTTATAAATTTTTTTTATATCCTTATAATAGAATTCTTTTTTTTTTCTTAATTTATCGAAGAAATTATTTTTATATTCAGATATTTTTTTTATAATATTTTTAGGACTAAAAGATGTTTTAACATTTGTATCTTCTAATATTTTTTTTATAACATTTTCTGAATCTTTTTGATCATAAATAGTATAATTAGATTTATAACCCAACCAATGAGATTCTTTTCGTAAAATTCCAGAAAATATAGAATGAAATGTACCTAATGAGATTAAATTAAAATTAGTTTCATTCATCATATTTGAAATACGATTTTTCATTTCTTTAGCCGCTTTGTTAGTAAAAGTTAAAGCTAATATATTAGATGGATTTATTCCTATATTATTAATCATATGAACAATTCTATGTGTTAGAATACGTGTTTTTCCAGATCCAGCCCCAGCAATAACAAGAATTGGTCCATTAATAGTTTTGATAATTTTACGTTGCAAACTATTTAATCTATACATACATATATATAATTCATATTTTTTTTTAGATTTTTTTTAAATCAACTAATTTATTTTTTCCATAAATATTTATTATAGTATTTATAAACTCTATGAGTTAAAAAAAAATTGGGTTTTTTGTGAAAAAAATTTTGAGCAATTGGAATAACTTCTTTCATTAATTTATAATCTTGGATAAGATTTGCAATGCGTAAACAACTTTTCCCACTTTGTTTTGTACCTATTATTAAATCTCCACTTCCTCTTAATTTAAGATCTTTTTTAGATATTTCTAATCCATCATTAGTCTGGCACATTACTTTTATTCTAAAGTGACTTTCAATGCTAATTTTTTCATTTGTCATAAGAAAACAATAACTTTGATATGGTCCTCTACCCACTCTCCCTCTTAATTGATGTAATTGAGATAATCCAAAATAATCTGCATTTTCTATTAAAATAACTGAAGCATTAGGTACATCTACTCCTACTTCTATAACAGTAGTGGATACCAGTATTTTATTTTTTCCACTTAAAAATTGATCCATTTGAATATTCTTTTCTTGATAGTTCATTCTACCATGAAGAATTCCTATTTTATTTTCTAAATTTTGGAATTCTTTTTTTAATATTTTATAGCCACTTATCAAATTTTGATATTCATTTTTTTTAGATTTTTCTATAGTAGGATATATGATGTATATTTGTCTTCCTTTTAAAATCTGATTTTTTATAATTTCAAATACTTTAGGTTTATTTTTATTCCAAAAATGAATAGTTTTTATTGGTTTTCTATCTAAAGGTAATTCTTTAATAATGGAAATATTTAAATCCTGATAAAGGGTCATTGATAACGTTCTAGGAATTGGAGTAGCAGTCATAATCAAAATATGAGGTGGTATTTTATTTTTTTCTAAAATTTTAGCTCTTTGTTCTACACCAAAACGTTGTTGTTCATCAATTATTGCTAATCCAAGATTTTTAAAATGAACGGATTTCTGAATTAAGGCATGGGTACCTATAAGAATAGATATTTTTCCTGTAAGAAGATCACTATATATAAATTTTCGTTTTTTAATAGATACTGAACTTGTTAATAAAGCTGTTCTAATTCCAATTAAAGAAACCATTTTATCAATAGAAAAATAATGCTGTATAGCTAAAACTTCAGTAGGGACCATTAAACAAGATTGATATCCATTATCCAATGCAATTAGCATAGATAATACAGCAATGATAGTTTTTCCACATCCTACATCTCCTTGTAATAATCGATTCATTTGAATGGATTTTTTTAAGTCATTTCGGATTTCCCTAAAAACTTTTTTTTGATCTTCTGTTAAAGAAAATGGTAAAAAATGTTTGTAAAATTTATAAAAGTTTTTTCCTAATTTTAAAAAAGGATAACTATATAAAAGTTTTATATTTCTATTTTTTTTAGATAGTAGAGATAGTTTTAAAAAAAATAATTCTTCAAATTTTAAACGATATTGTGCTTGGAATAGTTTTTCTAAAGATTTTGGAAAATGGATTTGAATCAATGCTTCTCTTCTATGCATTAATTTTTTTTTTATAAGATCTTGAAAAAAAACTTCTTCTATATTATTTTTTGATTCTTCTATTAGATTTTTCAATAAATTCATTATAAAAAAATTATTGATTCCATTTTTTTTTAGTTTTTTAGATATCGAGTATACAGGTAATATGGAAATTTTTTTTTGAAAAAATTGAAATTTTTGAATATTTGGATGAATAATTTGAATTTTTTTTTGAAAAAATTGAATATTTCCATAAACTATTATAGGAATTATTTTTTTTAAATTTTTTTTAAAAAAATTTATTTTATGATACCATACTAATTCAATAAATCCCGTTTTATTTTCTAAACGTGCTATTAATATTTTTCCTTTTTTATTTTTATAGTTAATTTCTTCAATTTTTGTAATTGTACCCATTATTTGTATGATACTTTTGGAAGTTTTTTCTTTAAATTTTAATTTAGATATATCCTCTAATATAGGACAATTGACATATTTTTTTGGATAAAAAAAAAGAAAATCTTCATATGTATGAATATTTAATTCTACATTTAATAAATGGGCTTTTTTTAAGCTTAATCCTTTTAAATTATCTATAGATTTTTCTAATATATTATGTAACATTTTTTTTAAATTTATATAGTCCATTTTTAATTAAGTAAAATAATCTATTCTCTTTTTATTACATAAATAAAAAATACTTAATTTTGTAAAAAGGACATTTAGCTCAGTTGGTTTAGAGCACTACTTTGACAGAGTAGAGGTCGTCGGTTCAAATCCGATAGTGTCCACTAGGATTTTTTTTATTTCAATTATTTTATTTTATGATTTTTTTTATATGGTATTAATTACGACAGTTAGAGAAGGTGAATCTATTGATAAAGCCCTAAAAAAATGTAAAAAAAAATTTGATAAAACTCGTATTTTAAAGGAATTTAGAGAAAAACAACAATATATAAAACCTTCTGAAGGTAGAAGAAATGAAATATTACGAGCTATATATAGAGAGCGAATGAGATTAAAAGGAGAAGAATAAAAATATGATAAAATATAGTTATTCTAAAAAAAACCATAAATATATTTTTGGATTGATTGGAAAAGAAATTAGTTATTCTTTTTCAAAAAAATTTTTTTTAAAAAAATTTCAAAAAGAATCTATTATTCAGACAACTTATGAAATATTCGATATTCCAAAAATAGAGGAAGTTTTATCTATTTTTAATATTCCTTATTTAAAAGGATGCAATATTACTATTCCATATAAACAAAGCATCATTTCTTTTATTACTGAATTAATGCCAGAAGCAAAAATTATTGGATCTGTAAATGTTATAAAAATTGATGAAAAAAAAAATCGTATTGGATATAATACAGATATTTTAGGTTTTGAATTATCCTTTAAAAAAGATATGAATAAATTTTCATATAAAAATCCCAAGGCATTAATTTTGGGTACTGGTGGAGTTTCTAGTTCCATTTCATTTATTTTAAATAAATTAGGAATTGATCATAAATATGTCTCTAGGAAAAAAAATAAAAATTTTTTGATTTATGAAGAAATTAATAAAGATCTATTAGAAAATTATCAAATTATTATTAATTGTACTCCTTTAGGAACCTATCCAAAAATAAATTTATGTCCTTCTTTACCCTATAAATGGATATCTTCTCATCATTATCTATACGATTTAGTTTATAATCCCCCTAAAACTTTATTTCTAAAAAAAGGAGAAGAAAAAGGAGCAATGATTCGAAATGGATTAGAAATGTTTCGTATTCAAGCTGAAGAATCTTGGAAAATATGGAATTCTTGACACTACCCACATATTAAACTTTGATGAATGGAATATAAAAAAAAATTTATGTATAGAGCTATTCAACTAGCTAAAAATGGATTAGGAACAACATCTCCTAATCCTATGGTAGGATGTGTTATAGAAAAAAATGGATTGATCCTTTCAGAAGGATGGCATTATAAAATTGGCATGTATCATGCAGAAATAAATGCTATTAATTTTGTTAAAGATTTATCCTTATTGGTAGATTCTACACTTTATGTAACATTAGAACCATGTGTTCATTTTGGGAAAACACCACCTTGTGTTGATTTAATTATTAAGAATAGAATTCCTAGAGTTGTAATAGGTACACAAGATCCTTGTGATAAGGTAAATGGATTAGGAATAAAAAAATTAAGGGAATATGGAATAGAGGTAATAGAAAATGTATTAAAAAATGAATGTCGTTATTTAAATAAACGATTTTTTACTTTTTATGAAAAAAATAGACCTTATGTTATATTGAAATGGGCACAAAGTTATGACGGATTTATGGATAATTCAATAAAAAAAAATTCATGGATTAGTGGAATTTATTCTCGACAATTGAGTCATAAATGGAGATCTGAAGAGGATAGTATTTTAGTTGGAAGAAAAACAGTAATCAATGATAACCCAAAATTAAATGTTAGAAAATGGTTTGGAAATAATCCTATTAGAATTGTATTGGATCGAAATTTAAGTATATCCGATACTTATTTTGTTTTAGATAAAACAAAATACACAATTATTTTTACAGAAAAAAAAAAAGAAAACCGTAAAAATACGGAATTTGTTCAGATTTCTTTTGATAAAAAAATAATCAAAAATATTTTGAATTATTTATACAAAAAAAAGATTATTTCTTTAATTGTAGAGGGGGGTAAAATGACTTTAGAAAGTTTTATAAAAGAAAAAATTTGGGATGAATCTAGAATTTTTATCTGTAATATTTTTTTAAAAAATGGATTAAAATCACCTATAATAAGTGGAAAAATTTTTCAAAAAAAATATATAGAAAAAGATAAATTAGTTATTAAAATTCCATTTTAATTATATTCTATAAAATAAATTATGATTGATATTATATTTTTTTTTTAGAATATAATCATTATAAAAAATTTTTATTTTGTATGAAAAAAAATTTAAAAAAAATAGAATAATATTTTATGATTCTATTAATTTTATTAATAAAATTATTTAATTTAAATGTCTATAAAAATAACAGATGAATGTATAAATTGTGGAGCTTGCGAATTGGAATGCCCAAATCATGCAATATATGAAGGAGGAAAAAAGTGGAGAATATCAGATGGAACATCTAAAAAAATAACAAAATATAAAAATCCTATAAAAAAAGATATTTATTTTATTGTATCAGAAAAATGTACAGAATGTATTGGTTTTTATGAAGAACCTCAATGTGTAATTATTTGTCCAGTGAATTGTTGTATAGTAGATGAAAATAATTTAGAATCTAAGGATAGTCTTCTTAAAAAGAAAAAATTTTTACATGATGGAATCCCAATAAAATTTTAATGTATAATTTATTGATCATTTTTGATTCTATTTACTTTATAATTCACATAGGAATAGAAAATAATTGGAAAAATTATGAATCGATATATTATTAAGATCAATAATTCATTTATTTACAGAAATAAATAAAATAATATAAATATTATATTTTATAAAAATATGTAAATAAATAATAAAGTTAATTTTTTAGGAATTTTGAAATATTTTAAATATTATAAATTTTAGGATAAAAATAATAAATAAATGATAAGTTTTAGATTTTATAAAAAAAAAGAAATGGAATAAATATTATTTTCAATAATTATGAAATTTCATTTTAAAGTAGAATAAAGTTAAAGTAGTTATCTTAGGCCAAGATTTAGATTATAAAAAAAATTTATCTTGAGTAATAAAGGAAAAAAAATTATAATATGGTAATTACATATGTATTGAATTATTTTCAAAACTCAATAATGCTGCTTCTTTTATAGATTCACTAAAAGTTGGATGAGGATGACATATTCTATAAATATCCTCTGAAGAAGCATGGAATTCCATTGCAACAGTAGCTTCCATAATCATATCTGTAACATGTTCACCTATCATATGAACTCCTAGTATTTCATCCGTTTTTTTATGGGATAAAATTTTTATAAATCCTGATGTACACCCACTTGCTTGTGAAATTCCTAATGATTTCATTGGAAAAATTCCTATATTATATTCTATTCCTTCTTCTTTTATTTTTTTTTCTGTTTTTCCAACACTGGAAATTTCAGGATAAGTATAAATGACGGAAGGGACCAAATTATAGTTTATTTTATTTGGTTTTTGTCCAGATAGGTATTCTGAAACATATAATCCTTCTTCCTCTGCTTTATGTGCTAACATTTTTCCTCCTATTACATCTCCTATAGCATAAATATTATTTATAGAACTTTGTAAAAAATCATTAACAAGGATAAATCCATTTTTATCTTTTTTTATACCTATATTATCTAATCCAAGATATTTAGTATTTGGATATCTTCCGATTGATAGGAGACAATAATCCCCTATATATTTCATTTCTTTTCCATTATTTTTTTTAACATGAACCGAAATTTCTTTAGTATTTTCTAATATTTTTATATTATTTATTAATAAGGAATTTTCTATTTGAATAGAAGATTTTTCCAATATTTTTTGAATTTCTTTACTTAAAGAATGATCCATATTTGATATAATTTTATCCATAGTTTCAATAATAGTAACTCGACTTCCTAATCTATGATAAATAGAACCTAATTCTAATCCAATAATACCTCCTCCTATTATTATTAATCTTTTTGGTATTTCCTTTAGAGAAAGAGCTTCTGTAGAGGAAATAATTCTTTTTTGTATATCAAAATTTAATGAAGGGAGACAGGTTGGTTTTGATCCTGTTGCTATAATACAATATTGAAATTTTATTTTTGTTATTTCTTTTAAATATTTTTTATCTATGATAGATAAACTATGATTTGTTTTAAAAGATGCTATTCCTTGATATAAATCAATTTTATTTTTTTTTATTAAATATTTAACTCCTTCATTTGTTTTTTTTATTATATTGTTTTTTCTTTTCATCATTTTTTCGAAATCTAAGGATAATTTTTCGTAAAAAATTCCATGTAGATAATGTTCTTTTTTTGCAAAAAGAAAATATTTAGAAGAATATAAAAGAGATTTAGAAGGAATACAACCGACATTTAAACATGTTCCACCTAATTCTTGATGTTTTTCTATAATAGCCGTACGAAGACCAAGTTGACTTGAACGAATAGCAGATACATAACCTCCGGGACCAGATCCTATAACAACAACATCGTAATTATTCATTATTAACTTTTTTATTTATGTAACTAAGTTACATAAATAAAAAAGTTAACATGTTAAGATAAATTACATATTTAATATATATGCAAAAATTAATGGAGCAACAATAGTTGCATCGGATTCAATAATAAATTGAGGAGTATCTTTATCTAATTTACCCCAAGTAATTTTTTCGTTAGGAATGGCTCCTGAATAGGATCCATAACTAGTTGTAGAATCAGAAATTTGACAAAAATAAGACCAAAAAGGTATATGTTGTAATCCTATATCTTGTGATAGCATAGGAACAACACAAATAGGAAAATCACCAGAAATTCCTCCTCCTATTTGAAAAAATCCTATTTTATTTTTTATAGATTCTTTTTGATACCATTTTGCTAAATAAATCATGTATTCGATTCCATTCTTTACGATATATGGAGAAAATAATTTTTTAATACAATATGAAGAGAAAAGGTTCCCAATTGTACTATCTTCCCATCCTGGAACTACTATAGGTAAGTTTTTTTTAGCTGCAGCTAAGACCCAACTATCTTGGGAATTAATATTGTAATAGGGTTCTAAAATATTTTCTAGTAATAATTGATAAATATATTCATGGGGGAAATAGCGTTCGGACTTTTCTTGAGCTCTTTTCCAAATACTGAAAATAGGTTGTTGTAATTTTTTAAAAGCTTGTTCTTCTGGAATACAAGTATCCGTAATACGGTTTAATCCTTTTTTTAAAAAAGATTTTTCTTCATCAGGAGTTAAATCCCTATAATTAAAAATTTTTTTATAATGTGTATGAGCTATTAAATTCATTATATCTTCCTCTAAATTAGCACCAGTACAAGAAATAATATGAACTTTATCTTTTCGTATCATTTCAGATAGAATTTTCCCTAATTCTGCAGTACTCATAGCTCCCGCTAATGTAATCATCATTTTACCATTATTTTTAATATGATATTTGTAGGCTTTTGCTGCTTCTGATAAAGATAGTGCATTAAAATGAAGAAAATATTTTTCAATAAATGAAGTAATAGTCTCTTTCATGATTTTTATTATATTTTATTATCTAGCTATTTGTACTGCCCTAGTTTCTCTGATTACTGTTACTTTTATTTGACCAGGATAAGTCATTTCTTTTTTTATTTTTTCTGTTATATCATAAGATAATTGAAAAGCTTTTTTATCATCTATTTTTTTGCTTTCTACTAAAACACGTAGTTCTCTACCTGCTTGTACAGCGAAAGCTTTATTAACTCCATCAAAACTGAAAGCAATATTTTCCAAATTTTTTAATCTTTTTGAATAAGATTCAAAAGAATTTTTCCTTACTCCAGGACGTGCTCCACTAATAGAATCGGATACTTGTACAATGGTAGAAATGAGGGTTTTCATTTCTATTTCATCATGATGAGATCCTATAGCGTTACAAATTTCTACATTTTCTCCATACTTTTCAGCCCATTGCATTCCTAAAATAGCATGAGAAAGTTCAGATTCAGTTTCAGGAATTTTTCCAATATCGTGTAATAATCCTGCACGTTTTGCTAATTTTGCATTTAATCCTAATTCAGAAGCTAATATTCCTGATAAATGAGAAACTTCTCGAGAATGTTGTAAAAGATTTTGTCCATAAGAAGACCGGTATTTCATTCTTCCTATCATTCTAATTAATTCTGGATGTATAGAATGAATTCCTAAATCAATTATATTTTTTTTTCCTATTTCTATGATTTCTTCTTCAATTTGTTTTTCTGTTTTTGATACAATTTCTTCAATTTTTGCAGGATGAATTCGTCCATCTATTACCAATTTATGAAGAGATAATCTAGCTATTTCTCTTCGTATAGGATTAAAACAAGATAAAAGTATAGCTTCTGGAGTATCATCTACAATAATTTCTACACCTGTTGCTTTTTCTAAAGATCTTATATTTCTTCCTTCTCGTCCAATAATACGTCCTTTTACATCATCTGATTCTATATTGAAAATAGATACAGAATTTTCAACTGCTTGTTCTGTTCCAATTCTTTGGATAGCTTGAATTATAATTTTCCTTGCTTTCATTTTAGCAGTTAGTTGTGATTCTTCTATAATGTTTTGTATGTATGATTGTGCTTTTACTTTTGCATCTTCTTTAAAGATATCAATTAATTCATTTTTAGCTTCTTCAGAAGAATATTTGGATATTTTTTCAAGTAATTCTACTTTTTTTATATGAATATTGTCAAATTCTTCCTTTTTTTTTTGAATAATTTTAATTTTTTTTTCATAATCAAAAATTTTGGATTCTAGGCGATTATTTCTTTTAAAATAAATTTCAATTTCTTTTGAAAGTCTATTTTCTTTTTCTTTTGTTTGATTTTCTATATCAATTATTTTTTTTTCTCTAAAATGAATATTTTTTTCATATTTAGATTGAAGTTCTATAAATTTTTCTCTTGCTTGAATAATTTTATTTTTTTTTATAGAATTTCCTTCCTTTTCTGCATTTTTTATAATTTTTTTTGCTTTAATATTAGCTTTTTCTAATAATTGAATATATTTTTTTAATATTATTTTTTTTCCAAAAAAAAAACATGTAATAATTCCAATCATGAACCCCATTAAAACCGAAAACCCAACATTTATTTTCATATTTACTTAATTTAAATAAAAATAAAATAGATATTTTAATAACATTTTTTAAAAAAAAAGGAATAAATAAAATAAGTATAATCTATAAAATTTTATATTAAATACTTTAATTAATTTGAATGAATCATAAATATACAAATGAAGTATTTTTTTTTAAATATTTTTATGTAGTTATTCTCATAGAATCAACTAAATAAATTATATAGTTTGATAATCTTATATTTGTAACTAACTATCTATAAAAGGAAAAGAATTAATGCAACGAGCATATTTGGATAATGCAGCTACAACACCTGTAAGAAACGAAGTTATAAAAGTAATGGTAAATGCTTTAAAATATTCATTTGGTAATCCCTCTTCTACACAACATAGTTATGGAAGAGCGGCTCGTTCTATAATAGAAGAATCGAGAATTCGTATAGCAAAAAATATAAAATCTTCTCCATATGAAATCATTTTTACTTCTGGTGGAACGGAGGCTAATAACATAATTTTGCGATCTTCTGTCATAGATTTAAAAGTTCAATATATATTGACTTCACCATTGGAACATCATTCCGTATTGCAAACTGTTTCAGATCTCTGTTATAAATATAAAGTTTTTGTAGAATTTATTAAAATTAAAGATAGAGGAGTTATAGATTTAAATCATTTGGAAATGTTATTAAAAAAAAATCATTCTAAAAAAATTCTTGTTAGTTTAATGTATGCTAATAACGAAATAGGAAATTTATTAGAAATAGATAAAGTTGGTACTCTTTGTAAAGAAAATAATGCTTATTTTCATTCCGATACAATTCAAATTATTGGTAATTTTCCAATTAATATGAATCAATTACCTTTGGATTTTGCCACTGCTAGTGCACATAAATTTTATGGACCAAAAGGAATAGGTTTTATTTTTATTAGGGAAAAATTAATAAAAAAAATCAAATCATTAATTACAGGGGGGAATCAAGAATATGGAATTCGTTCAGGCACAGAAAATGTTTATGGAATTATTGGATTATCGGAAGCTTTACATTTATCTTATTGTAATTTTATAAATCATATAGAAAAAATTAAAAATTTAAAATCTTATTGTATTTCAGAATTGAAAAAAATAATTCCTAATATTATTTTTAATGGTTTATCAGATTCTTTTGATAAAAGTATTCCTACTATATTAAATTTTTTTTATCCAAAAAAAGATCATTTATTATATTTTCATTTAGATTTAATGGGAGTTGCTATTTCTAAAGGTAGTTCTTGTAGTTCTAAAACCTTAAAAAAGGTATCTCATGTTATTCAATCTATTTCAAATAAATATTTATTAAAAAATATGACTCCTATAAGGATTTCTTTTGGAATTTTTAATGAAAAGAAAGATATTGATTTATTAATTGAAGCTTTCAATAAAATAAAAAATATAGAAAAAAATTTTTTAATTAAAAAAAGGTAAAAAAAAATATCTTTGTTTTAATATTCATATATATATTTTCCCTATTTCAGTGAATCAGTATAATTTTATTCAATCTTCTATTGGTCAAAAAGTAGTGATGGCAACTACTGGAATCTTTCTTATGTCTTTTCTTTTGATTCATTTAAGTGTAAACCTTTTTCTTTTTTATGGAGAAGAGGCATTTAATAATGCAGTTTTTTTTATGAGAAAAAATATTTTTATCCGAATATTAGAATATGTTCTTGCATTGGGTTTTATAGTCCATATTTTATTTGGAATAAAATTACATTTGAAAAATGAAAAATCAAAAGGTAAAGTAGATTATTCCTTAAAAAAATCTTTGATTACATTTAGTAGTAGAACAATGATTTATACTGGATTTATCATATTATGTTTTTTAATTTTGCATTTAATGAATTTTACAATTCCCATGAAATATAATAGTAGTGCTAATTCAGATTATATTATAGTAATTACTTTATTTAAAAATCCATTATATACATTAATATATGTTTTTTCATTTTTAATTTTAGGTATTCATTTAAATCATGGATTTCAGTCTTCTTTTCAATCATTGGGTTTTTATAAAAAAAAGAAATTTTTTTGGATAAAAAAATTAGGTTTTTTTTATTTTTTGTTTGTTTGTTCTGGATTTTCTATTATAGCTATTTGGTTTTTTTTCAATAGTAATTAATAATTTTCAATGATCATTAAAAATTATTTTAAATTAGATTCAAAAATTCCGATTGGTCCATTAAATCATAAATGGATTAATCACAAATCTTCTTTAAAATTAGTTTCACCTAGTAATCGATCTAATATAGAGATTATTGTTGTTGGGACAGGACTTTCTGGTGGATCTATATCGGCAACTTTAGCTGAATTAGGATATCAAGTAAAAGTTTTTTGTTATCAAGATTCTCCTAGAAGAGCACACTCTGTTGCCGCTCAAGGTGGTATTAATGCTGCTAAAAATTATAAAGGGGATAATGATTCTGTTTATCAACTTTTTTATGATACTATTAAGGGAGGAGATTATAGATCTCGTGAAGCAAATGTATATCGTTTAGCGGAAATATCTTCTAATATCATTGATCAATGTGTAGCTCAAGGAGTTCCATTTGCTCGAGATTATGCTGGGTATCTTGAAAACAGATCTTTTGGGGGTACAAAAGTTTCTAGAACTTTTTATGCGAAAGGACAAACAGGACAACAACTTTTACTAGCTTGTTATTCATCTATGTCTAGACAAATTGGAAAAGGTAGAATAAAAATGTATAACCGTTATGAAATGTTGGAATTAGTAGTAATTGATGGTATAACTAGAGGTATTATTTCTAGAAATTTGGTATCTGGAGAAATTGAACGTCACGCAGCTCATGCAGTGATAATTGCATCAGGAGGATATGGAAATGTATTTTTTTTATCCACTAATGCAATGGGATCTAATTCCAGTGCAATATGGAAAGTTCATAAAAAAGGTGGATTTTTTGCAAATCCTTGTTTTACTCAAATCCATCCAACTTGTATTCCTGCACATGCAAATTATCAATCTAAATTAACATTAATGTCCGAATCATTGAGAAATGATGGACGTATATGGGTACCTAAAAATATAGAAGATGCTATATCTATACGAAATGGAGAAAAAAATCCTGAAGATATTTTAGAAGAAAAAAGGGATTATTATCTTGAAAGGCGCTATCCATCATTTGGGAATCTTGTTCCAAGAGATGTAGCATCTCGTGCAGCTAAAGAACGTTGTGATAAAGGATTCGGAATAGAAAATAATGAAAATAAAGAAGGTGTTTTTTTGGATTTTTCTTCTTCTATAGAACGATATGGAATAGAAAAAGCAAATGAACTTGGAATAAAAAATCCTAGTTTAATGGAAATTAAAAAATTTGGAGAAGAAATAATAGAATCTAAATATGGAAATTTATTTCATATGTATGAAAAAATAACAGATCAAAATCCTTATAAAAATCCTATGAAAATTTATCCAGCTGTTCATTATACAATGGGGGGGTTATGGGTAGATTATAATTTAATGTCTTCTATACCTGGATGTTATGTTATAGGAGAGGCCAATTTTTCTGATCATGGAGCTAATCGTCTTGGAGCATCTGCTTTAATGCAAGGTTTAGCTGATGGTTATTTTATTTTACCATATACTATAGCTGACTATATATCTATATATATACATAATAAAAAAAAGCTATCTACAAAGCATATAGAATTTAATAAATCAGAAAAAAAGGTAAAACAACGAATTTTACAATTAATTTCTAATAATGGAGATTTATCTGTTGATTATTTTCATAGAAAATTAGGAAATATTATGTGGAAATATGTTGGAATGAGTAGAGATAATAATGGTTTATCTAAAGCTATAAAAAAAATACAAGAACTTCGTAATGAATTTTGGAAAAATATTTTTGTTCCTGGAAATATTGAAGATGGATTTAATTCAGAATTAGAAAAAGCGGGGCGTGTGGCAGATTTTTTAGAATTAGGAGAATTAATAGCAATGGATGCTCTATCTAGAAAAGAGTCTTGTGGTAGTCATTTTCGTATAGAAAATCAAACAAAAGAAGGAGAATCTATTCGTGATGATTTTCATTATAAACATGTTTCTATATGGAAATATCAAGAAAATAAATCAATTTCTGAAGAAATTATGTATAAAGAAAATTTAACTTTTAGTTCTGTGAAATTGCAATCACGCTCTTATAAATAAAAAATTATGAAAAAATTACTAAATTTTATATTAAAAATATGGAGACAAAAAAATAATGAAGAAAAAGGAAAATTTGAAACTTATAGAATTGGTGATATTTCTCCTGATAGTTCCTTTTTAGAGATGTTAGATCTATTAAATAATAAAATTTTATATAGAAGGGTTGGAGAACCTATTTCCTTTGATCATGATTGTCGTGAAGGTATTTGTGGAATGTGCTCATTGTATATAAATGGACGTGCTCATGGTCCAGAAAGTTTGATTACAACTTGTCAACTTCACATGCGTCATTTTCATAATGGCGAAACTATATATATTGAGCCTTGGAGGGCAAAATCATTTCCTATAATTAAGGATCTTGTTGTCGATAGATCTTCTTTTGATAGAATCATTATATCAGGAGGTTATATTTCTGTAAATACATTTGGAAAAACTATAGATGGAAATTTGATTCCTATTCCAAAAGAAGATGCAGATAAAGCTTTTGATGCTGGAACATGTATTGGTTGCGGAGCTTGTGTTGCAGCATGTAAAAATAGATCTGCAATGCTATTTGTTGCAGCAAAAGTTTCTCAATTTTCTTTATTACCTCAAGGAAAAATAGAAAGTAAAAAACGTGTATTAAATATGGTCAAGAAAATGGATGAAGAAGGATTTGGAAATTGTACTAATACTATGGCATGTGAAATTGATTGTCCAAAAGGTATATCTACAGAATATATTTCTTTTATGAATAAGGAATATATTCAATCTTTTATTTGATTTTAATTTTATATGGAATATTTAGATTTTGAAAAACCTATACAAGAAATTAAGGATCAATATATTAATTGTATTCTTATAGAAAAAAAAAGTGGTGTGGATATGAAGGAGGTTTGTAATCAATTACAATATAAATTAGAAAAAACTATAAAAAAATTGTACAGTAAATTAACTCCTTGGCAGAGAGTACAATTATCTAGACATCCGAATAGACCTTATACATTAGATTATATATTATCTATTACAAATAATAAGTCTTTTATTGAATTACATGGAGATCGTAATTTTGGAGATGATAAAGCTATGATAGGTGGATTTGGTAAGATAGAAGATATAACTTTTATGTTTATAGGTACTCAAAAAGGAAAAAACACTAAAGATAGACAATATAGGAGGTTTGGAATGCCTAATCCAGAAGGATATAGAAAAGCTTTACGTCTTATGAAATTAGCAGAAAAATTTCGTAAACCTATTGTTAGTTTTATAGATACTCCAGGAGCTTTTCCTGGAATAGAAGCAGAAAAAAGAGGTCAAGGTGAAGCTATTGGAAGAAACATTTATGAAATGATGTGTATGAAAGTTCCTATAATTATTCTAATTATAGGAGAAGGTGCAAGTGGTGGTGCTTTAGGAATTGGAATAGGTGATAAAGTATCTATGATGGAAAATTCTTGGTATTCCGTAATTTCTCCTGAAAGTTGTTCTACAATACTTTGGGGAGATTGGAAAAAAAAAGAAAAATCAGCAGAGTCATTGAAATTAACGGCAGAGGATATGAAAAAATTAAATTTGATAGATGATGTTATTAAAGAACCTTTAGGAGGTGCTCATTTTAATCCAGAACAGGCCTATAAAATAGTTAAAAAGAAAATAATAAAATATTATAAAGAATTATCTTCTATTGATATAGAAAAACTCATTAATGATAGGAAAAATAAGTATATTGCTATAGGTTGTTTTAATGATTAAAGAATTTTTTATAGTCCATTTTTTTCTTGTATTACTCTTCAAATCATTATATAGAAAATCGTATAACATTTTTTACCATCATGAAAAAAATGAATTCTTTAATCCAAGAAGAAGATAAAAAGTTTCGTCCTGATTTTATTAAAAATGTAAAAATACCTCCTCAAGCTTTGGATTTAGAAGAGGCCATAATAGGTTCTATTATGATCGATAAAAAAGGTTTAGATGAAATTATTGATATCCTATTTCCTGAAATTTTTTATAAAAAAGAACATCAAGAAATATTTCGTTCTATACAAAAGTTATACTATAATTCTAAACCTATAGATATTTATACAGTTTCTAATCAACTTAAAGAAGATAAAAATCTTGAATTCATTGGTAACGAATCTTATCTTATAGAATTAACACAAAAAGTTATTTCTTCTGCACATATAGAATATCATAGTCGGATTGTACAACAAAAATTTATTCTAAGAAGATTAATCCGAATTTCTTCAGATATCATAGAAAATTGTTATGATGATAGTACGGATGTTTTTGAACTTTTGGATAAAGCAGAATCAAAATTATTTGAAATAAATCAAAAATATTTAAGAGAAAAAACATATGAGAATACTCAAATTCTTATAATGAAAGCAATTGACAAGATAAAGAAAGTTGAAAGTAATAAAGAAGGATTAAGTGGAATCTCATCTGGGTTTTATAAAATGGATCAAATTACTTCTGGATGGCAAAATTCAGATTTAATTATAGTTGCTTCTAGACCTGGAATGGGAAAAACTTCTTTTATGTTATCTATGGTTAGAAATATTGTTATACAACAAGGGATTCCAGTTGTTATTTTTTCATTAGAAATGTCTTCTATTCAATTAATTACAAGATTAATTTCATCAGAAACTGGTATTTCTTCAGAAAAACTTAAAAAAGCTCGTCTATCTAATTTAGATTGGAAATCTATTTTACAAAAAACTGACAAATTAAAAAAATCTCCTATTTTTATAGATGATACTCCTTCTTTATCTATATTCAGTTTTCGAGCTAAATGTCGTCGTTTAATATCACAGCATGGAATAAAATTAGTAATGATAGATTATATGCAATTGATGGGAATTAGTGATTCCGGTTCTAAATTAAGAAATAGAGAACAAGAAATATCTATAATTTCTCGTAATTTAAAATCTATAGCTAAGGAATTAGATATTCCTATTATTGCTTTATCACAATTATCTAGAGCCGTAGAAACAAGAGGTGGAAGTAAACGTCCTTTATTATCTGATTTACGTGAATCAGGTGCTATTGAACAAGATGCAGATATTGTTTTATTTATTTATAGACCTGAATATTATGGATTTAATACTTGGGACTCTGATGAAAAGGATTCTTGTATTGGGCAAGCAGAAATAATCATTGCTAAACATAGAAATGGAGGATTGAATAAGTTTCGTTTGAAGTTTATAAATGATCAAGTAAAATTTATAGATTTTGAAGAAAAGGGAATCTCTTCTTCTTTAGTTTGGGAAGAAGATTATAAAAAAATTGATAAAGAAAGTTTTTTTATTGAAACTGTTAATGAAAATAATGATTTTTTTTCAGAAGAATATTCTCAAGATGAGGATGATTTAAATTATCATTAAGAATTATTTAAAATATGAAGATAATTTTTTTTTAAAAAGTATATTATAATTTATTATTAATTGAATTTTGAATGGTTTTTTTACAAAAAACAATTTGGAAAGATTGTTAGAAAAAGTAAAATATTACGTACAATAGTTTTGGTTACACAAAATACAATATTTTTTGGTATAATCGTATCCATTATCACTTTTTCTATAGGATTTGGATTTAAAGAAATTATAAAAAAAAAATTATTAAATATTCAAGGTCAAATTACTATTACGAATTTAAAGATAGATAATTCTATTATTCTAAATAAATCTTTTTTTAAAGATTTATTTTTTTTTAAATTTATTCGTCGTATTAATCATTTTTATGAAAAAGATGTAATTATTTGTGATAATAAATCTCAAAATGTTGAAAAATTTATATTCAAAGGAATATCTAAAGATTATAATCCTATTTTTTTTCAAAATTTTTTGGTTATAGGTTATTTGGAAAAAGTAAAAAAAAAATTATTTTCTGATTATGGAATTCTTCTATCAAAAAAAGTATCTATTTCTTTAGGATTAAATATTGGATCATCTATTATAGTAAACTTTTTTTTTTATAAAAATGGAAATCCTTTTTTTATTTCTAAAAAATTTTATGTTTGCGGTTTATATGATACGAGTATTCCAGAATTTGATGATGTTTATATCATTGGAAATATAAAACATATACAATATTTTCATAAAAATAGTAATGTTAATAATAATCAAAATGAAGATTTTTTAGAAGGAGTTGAAATTTTTTTATCTGATATAAGTTTTGATAAAATAATATCTATTAAAAAAAAAATTGATCAAAAATATTCTGATAATTTTTTAGTAAAAACTATTTATGATCAATCTTATAAAAAAATTATAGAATGGATAAAAATTTTTGATATTAATATTTTTGTTATTAATATTATTGTCATTATAACTGTTTTTTTCAATGTGATTGTATTTTTTTTAATTCTTATTATAGAAAGAATTAAAACTATAGGAATTTTAAAGACTTTAGGAGCTAGAAATAAAGTTATACATAAAATATTTTTATATTATATTATAAAAATTTTAGTTCCTCCATTAATAATTGGGAATAGTATAGGTATTATTTTTTTATTTTTACAAAATAAATTTCGATTTTTATCGTTAAATAAAATACAATATTATGTTGATTTTGTTCCTGTTTATTTGAATATAAATTATATTTTATTTATTAATTTATCCATTTTTTTGATATGTTTTTCTACCGTATTTTTTTCTTCTTGGTTTATTATTAATAAAATACCTCCTATTAATTCTATAGAATTTGAGTAAATATTGTATATTTTTATAATAAAAAATTAAATCAATTTTTGATACTCGTAAAATCTTCATCTGGAATAAGAGGTACATTGGGGGGAAAAGTAGGGAAAGGTTTTTCACCTATAGAAATTATTAAATTTTCTGCAGGATATGTTTCCTGGATGAAAAAAAAATATAAGAATAAAAATAAATATCTAATAGTATTAGGTAGGGATGGACGTACTACTTCTTCTATATTTCAACAATTTTTAGTGATTACTTTTCAAAGTCTTGGGGTGAATGTTATTGATATTGGATTATCTACAACTCCTACTGTTGGTATTGCTATTATAACCGAAAAAGCAGATGGAGGAGTTATGTTAACTGCAAGTCATAATCCAAAAAATTGGAATGGATTAAAAATGTTTAATTCTCAAGGAGAATTTTTATCTGAAAAAGATCTTGAAAAATTATTCTATATAGTAGAAAAAGAATATTTTAGATTTGCATCTTTTGATCAATTAGGGAATTATTTTTATAGAAAAAATTATATCCATAAACATATAGAAATTATTCTTTCTTTACCATTGGTAGATAAAGAGATAATTAAAAAATCTAGATTTAAAATAGTAGTAGATGGAATTAATTCTACAGGAGGAATAGCAGTTCCTATTTTATTAGAAGAATATTTTGGAGCTAAAGTTATTAAAATGCATTGTATTCCTCATGGAGATTTTATTCATAATCCTGAACCTATTGAAAAAAATTTAAAATCAGTTTGTAAAAAAGTTTCAGAAGTAAAAGCAGATTTAGGAATCTCTGTAGATCCAGATGTAGATAGAGTTGTATTTATTTGTGAAAATGGAGATTTTTTTGGAGAGGAATATACTTTAGTATCTATTTCGGATTACATATTAGATAATAAAATCGGATCTGTAGTTTCTACTTTTTCCTCTTCACAAGCATTAAAAGATTTATCTATTAATAAAGGAGTTACTTGTTATGACACTTCTGTTGGAGAAATACATGTTGTTAAAAAAATGAAAGAAGTGAAAGCCGTTATTGGAGGAGAAGGTAATGGAGGGATTATTTATCCAGATTTACGTTATGGAAGAGATGCATTAGTAGGTATTGCTTTATTTTTAACTTATATAGCAAAACTTTCTAAAATACCGTTAACAAAATTAAAAAAAAGGTATTCTAATTATTTTATGTCAAAAAAAAAAATTCGATTATCTCCTAATCAAAAAATTGGAAAAATATTAGAAAATATAAAAAAAATATATCAAGGAGAAAAAATGGATTTAAAAGATGGAATTAAAATTCATTTTCTAAATAAAGAATGGATTCATATAAGGAAATCTAATACTGAAAATATTATTCGAATATACATAGAAAGTCCTTCAAGAAAAAGAATGAATTTTTTAGAAAAAAAAATTCTATATGAAGTACAAAAAAATTATGATTAATTAAAACAATATATGTCAAATAATTTTATAGAAAATATAGAAGATCAATGGATCAAAAAAAATGATTTACCATTATTTAATTCTGGAGATACTATCAGTGTATTTTTTGAAATTAAAGAAGGAGACAAAAAAAGAATTCAATCCTTTAAAGGAGTTGTTATTAAAAAACAAGGAAAAGGATTGACGAAAACCTTTACGGTTCGTAAAATGAGTGGGGAAATAGGAATCGAACGTATATTTATTTTTAATCAACCAAGTATCAAAAAAATAGAAGTTAATAAAAAAGGAAAAGTACGTAGATCCAAAATTTATTATTTTAGATCTCTTAGAGGTAAAAAAGCTAGAGTTTAAGAAATAAAAAAGCGAAAAAAAGAGAATCATAAATTAATTAAAATATAATTTATGATTCTCTTTCGCTTTTTTATCACTATCACTATTTATTTTATTTTTTTTCGTTTTCCTCTGTATTTACCTTATCTTTTTCTTTATTATTGTTGTTATTAGAAGTAGATTCCTCATTTTTGGAGGATTCTTCTTCATTAGGTGGTGTAGAAGGAGGAGTTGTAGTCGTATTTGTTGGATTTTCATTAGTATTAGCTGTTTTTTCTTCTTCTGTTGTTGGAGAAGGATTATCATTCTTAGACTTGTTATTACAACTACATGTAAACAAAAATATAGCTAAAAAAATTGTGGTAATGGTAATTCTTAATTTTTTCATCATAATCAATAGTATTTCAGTTATAACATATTCTGGACAAATTTATATAAAAATTTGGAATGAAAAAATATATCATTATTTGTATTTTTTTTATAAAAATGAATAATTGAATATCAAAATTTATCATATTATTTCTTTTTTTATTTGAATATAAGAATATTAGAAATTATATTATTCCTATAAATAAAGTAAAAATATATATATTTTGAAAAAAAAAGATTAAAAAATTATGTCTTTAAATAAAAAAATTTTAAAGGAAGCATTGACTTTTGATGATGTATTATTAGTTCCATCATATTCTTCAATTCTTCCATCCCAAGTATCTCTTAAGACTACTTTAACCTTGGATATTACACTCAATATTCCTATATTAAGTGCTGCTATGGATACAGTTACAGAATCTGCTTTGGCAATATCAATAGCTAGAGAAGGAGGAATAGGCATTATTCATAAAAATATGAATATAAAAAATCAATCAGAGGAGGTTTATAGAGTAAAAAGAAGTGAAAGTGGAATGATCGATGATCCAATTACTCTTTCTAGGAATTCAACACTTCGGGATGCACAAAATCTCATGAATAAATATCATATTTCTGGATTACCAGTGATTGAAAAAGATTTTACTTTAGTTGGTATTATAACTAGTAGAGATATCAAATATCGTCTAGATTTAGATTCTTTAGTAGAAGATGTAATGACAAAAGAAAATTTAATTACTTCTAAAAAAAATATAAATCTAGAAGCAGCAAAAAATATTCTTTTAAAAGAAAGAATTGAAAAACTTCCTATTATAGATGATTTTAAAAAATTAGTTGGGTTAATTACAATTAGAGATATAGATAATTTAATAGAATATCCAAATGCTTGTAAAGACTCTAAAGGCCGTTTACGTGTAGGGGCTTCTGTTGGAATAGATAACAATACTTTAGAAAGAGTGGAATCCTTAGTAAAGTTTGATGTAGATCTTATATCTATAGATTCTGCTCATGGTCATTCTATTAGTGTATTGAAAACGATAAAATCTATTCGAAATTATTTTCCAAATATTCCATTAATTGCTGGAAATGTGGTAACTATGGAAGCGGCACAAGATTTAATAGATGCTGGATCTACTATTTTAAAAGTAGGTATAGGGTCCGGTTCGATTTGTACTACAAGGGTAGTAGCTGGTGTAGGAATGCCTCAAATTACTGCTATAAATGATGTCTATGAATATGCTAAAACAAGAAATGTAAATGTTATATCTGATGGGGGGATCAGATATTCAGGAGATGTAGTAAAAGCTATTGCAGCTGGTGCAAGTTCGGTGATGATTGGTAGTTTATTTGCAGGTACAGATGAAGCTCCAGGAGAGGAAATTATTTTTCAAGGTCGAAAGTTTAAAACATATGTAGGAATGGGTTCTTTAGTAGCTATGAAAAAAGGAAGTCGAGATCGTTATTTTCAGTTTGAAGAAAAGTATGTTCCAGAAGGAATAGAAGCAAAAGTTCCCTATAAAGGGAAAATTAAAGATGTTATTTTTCAAATATGTGGAGGATTACGTTCTGGAATGGGTTATTGTGGAGTATCGACAATTAAAGAATTAATAAAAATGGGAAAATTTGTAAGAATTACCAATTCTGGATTAAAAGAAAATCATCCACATAGCGTAAGTATAACGAAAGAATCCCCTAATTATTGGAAATATAGTGGAGTTTATAATAATACCCGGGACGGGATTTGAACCCGTACGATCACAATGATCACAGGATTTTAAGTCCTGTGTGTCTACCAATTCCACCACCCAGGTGTAAAAAAAAAGCGAGAAACGGGATTCGAACCCGCGACTCCGACCTTGGCAAGGTCGTACTCTACCAACTGAGCTATTCTCGCGAATTCGAAAATAATGTTAAAATAAAAAAAATGTAACATAATATATGTCTAAATTTTTATTTATCCAATAAATTTTTTAAAAAAATTAATTATTTTTTTTAACCTAAAAAAGGATTTTTTTTATATAAAAAATTATTTTTCATTTTTCTTTTTTCTAAAACTTTTTTTTTATCCAAAATTTTTTAATATTTCCTTTGCTCTATGGATAATTTCTATAGGAATTCCTGAAATTTTTGCTACGTGAATACCGTAACTGTGTTCACTTCCACCCTTAATCATTTTTCGCATAAAAATAATATTTTCATAAATTTTTTTTACAGATATATGATAATTTTGGATTCTTTGAAAAAAAGAACTTATTTTATTTAATTCATGGTAATGAGTTGCAAATAAGGTAAGAGGTCTAAAAGGACTTTTATGTAAAAATTCAACAATAGACCAAGCTATAGATATTCCATCATAAGTACTTGTACCTCGTCCAATTTCATCTAAAATTAGAAAACTTCTTTTAGAAAAATTGTTTAATATATTTGCCATTTCATTCATTTCTACCATAAAAGTAGATTCTCCTAAAGAAATATTATCGGATGCACCTACTCTACTAAATATTTTATCTACTAATCCTATTTCTGCATGTTTAGCAGGCACAAAACTACCTATATGGGCCATTAATATAATAATAGCAGTTTGACGAAGAATAGCAGATTTTCCTGACATATTTGGCCCAGTTATTATAATAATTTGTTGATTTTTTTTATTTAAAATGACATCATTAGGGATATAGGATTTTTTTGAAATAAACTGCCTTTCAATAACTGGATGTCTTCCTTTTTTGATACATAATCTAAACGAATGATTGATTTCTGGTTTTACATAATAATTTTCTAATGCAGAAAGTGAAAAGGAACATAATACATCCAATTCCGCAATTATTTTTGCATTTTTTTGTAAAGGAATTATATATTTTAAAATTTGATTAATTAGATCATAAAAAATTTTTTTTTCGATAGAAAGTATTTTTTGTTCGGAATTTAAAATTTGTAACTCATAATTTTTTAATTCTTCAGTTGTGTATCTTTCGGAATTAGTTAATGTTTGTTTTTGTATCCAATGAGATGGTATATTGTATTTTTTTGTTTTTTTAATTTCTAAAAAATATCCAAAAATATTGTTATATCCAATTTTTAAATTATGAATTCCAGTATTTAATTTTTCATTATTACATAGTTTTTCCAAGTATTCTTTTTTGGAAAAATATAGATTACGAATATTATCCAATTCTTTAGAAACCCCTTTTGCTATTACATTTCCTTTTTCTATATGATATGGTGTATTCGGATCTATTGTATCCAGAATTTTTTGGGATATTATATTGCAATTTTGAAATGAATTTACAATTTCTAAAAAAGTTTTATATTTTTTATTTGAAAAAATTTTTTTTTGTATTTGAACTATAGCTGTTAAAGATTGATGTAATCTAATTATTTCATGTGGAGAAATTTTTCCAATAGTCATTTTAGAAATTATTCGTTCTATATCATAAATTTCTTTAAGTTTTTTTTGAATAAATGAACGAATAGAAATATTCGAAAAAAAAAATTCTACTATTTCATAACGTTTTTGTATATGAATAATATTTGTTAAAGGAAAATGTATCCAATGTTTTAATAATCTACCTCCCATAGGAGTTATAGTTTTATCTATAATATCAATTAAGGATACCCCATTTTTATCCAAACAACGAAATATTTCTAAATTTTTAAATGTAAAATCATCAATCCACATATGTTCTTCTTTTTTTATTCTTTTTATATTAGAAATATGTTTTATTTTATAATGTTGGGTATCGTATAAATAGTTTAATATAACACCGGAAGCAGTAATACCAAGTTTTAAATTATCTATTCCAAAACCTTTTAAAGAGTTTGTTTTAAAATGAGATGTCAATTTTTCATATGAAAATGAATAATTGAACATCCAATCTTCTATTAAGAAAGTATAATATTTGTCTTTTAGAAATTTTTCAAAAAAATTTTTTTCTTTTTTCTGAAAAAGAACTTCACTTGGATTAAAATGTTCTAAATATTGTAATATACTTTCTTTATTATCTTCCGCTATAAAAAAATCTCCTGTAGAAATATCTAAAAAACTTATACCTAATTTTTTTTTTCCTATATGAATAGAAGCTAAAAAATTATTTGATTTGGTTTTTAATATATTTTCGTCTATCGATATTCCTGGTGTAACTAATTCTATAACTCCTCTTTTTACAATATTTTTTCCTTTTTTTGGTACTTCTAGTTGATCACAAATAGCTACACGATGTCCTGATCGTATTAATTTTGGTAAATAAACATTTAAAGAGTGATAAGGAAACCCAGCTAAATGAATAATAGAATGTTTTTTTTTACTAGATCTATTAGTTAAAACAATATTTAATATTTTAGAACATTTTATAGCATCTTCTCCAAAAGTTTCATAGAAATCTCCTACTTGAAATAGTAATATAGCATCTGGATATTTAGATTTTATATCATTATATTGCTTAATTAATGGAGTTTTTTCTTGCTTTATTAAAGTATTTTGGTCTTTATTCATACCTAATAGTATTTAAAAATAAAGTAGGGGATTTTTTTATAATATAAAAAGTTTAATTAAGGAAATAAAAACCTTTTTTTTTAAATATGAATTTATTATGTTAAAAAAATTTAAAGAATATAAAAAATTAAATCTCAAAAGTATTTCTAAAGAAATAACTCAATATTGGGAAAAAAATAAAATTATTCAAAAAAGTTTTCAATTTAGAAAAAATCTTAATAAAAAGGATAGATCTTCATATCATATTTTATATGAAGGGCCTCCTTCTTTAAATGGAAGTCCTGGTATTCATCATACAGTATCTAGAACTATAAAAGATATATTTTGTAGATATCATACTCTTAAAGGGAAGATAGTAATTAGAAAAGCGGGATGGGATACTCATGGATTACCTATAGAACTTAATGTAGAAAAAAAAATAGGAATTACTAAAAATGATATAGGAAAAAATATAAGTATAGAAAAGTATAATAATATTTGTAAATATTTTGTCAAAAAATCAATGAAAAAATGGATAAAATTTACAAATAAAATAGGATATTGGATAGATCTTAAAAATTCATTTATAACATATAAAACTAAATATATAGAAAGTGTATGGTGGTTGATAAAAAAATTATATAAAAAAAAAATTATTTATAAAGGTTATACTATACAACCTTATTCTCCAGCAGCAGGTACCGGATTAAGTTATCATGAATTAAATATGCCAGGAACCTATAAAAAAGTAAAACAAATAACTCCTACTTTAAAATTTAAAGCGATAAAAAGTACTTTACCAAAAGAAATTCAAAAGTTTTTAGGAGATATATATTTAATATCTTGGACTACTACTCCTTGGACACTTCCATCCAATACAGCATTAGCTATTGGATCGGATATAGATTATGTTTTAGTAAAAACTTATTGTCCTTATAATTTTTTAAAAGAGAACATTATTTTAGCTGAAAAATTAATTTATAAAATATTATTACCAAATAAATTTTATTCCGTATCAAATAATTATGAATTTGATCGATCAAAAATTGAAAATAAAAATAAAATTCCTTATTATATAGCATATAAATTCAAAGGAAAAGATCTTTTTAAAAGTAGATATGAACAATTATTACCTTGGTTTAAACCTTATCAAGAAGAAAACAATGCTTTTCAAATAATAAATGGTGATGGTTATGTTAATGAAAATGAAGGAACTGGAATTATTCATATAGCTCCTACATTTGGAATAGATGATTTAAAAATAGCTAAAAAAAATAACATTCCATCTATGTTAATTTTAAATGAAAAAAATATTCCTATTCCTTTAGTAGATATGCAAGGAAAATTTTTAAATTGTTATCCTCATGGATTTAGTGGAAAATATGTTAAAAATGATTTTAATACTAATATAAATACAAAACTAGTTTCTGTAGATCATGAAATAGTTTCCTTTCTTGAAAAAGAAAAAAAACTTTTCAAAGTAGAAATGTATACACATTTTTATCCACATTGTTGGAGAACTGAAAAACCTATTCTTTATTATCCTTTATATTCATGGTTCATAAAAACAACAAAAATAAGAGAAAAATTAATTTCTTTAAATAAAAAAATTAATTGGATTCCTAAATTTATAGGAAAAAAACGTTTTGATACTTGGTTGAAAAATATAAGAGATTGGAATTTATCACGTTCTAGATATTGGGGGACTCCTTTACCAATTTGGAGAACAAAAGATGGAAAAGAAGAATTAGTTATAGGATCTATTAAAGAATTATTTTTAGAAATTCAAAAATCTATTGAATATGAGTTTATGTCATACAATATATTAGAAAATTTTATTCCGGATGATATGAGAGATGAAAATTATGAAAAAATAGATTTGCATAAACATTTTTTAGATAAAATTATATTGGTTTCTCGTAAAGGAGCTCCAATGAAGAGAGAATCGGATTTAATAGATGTATGGTTTGATTCTGGAGCTATGCCATATGCTCAATTTCATTATCCTTTTGAAAATAGAAAATATATTGATGAATATCAATTTTTTCCTTCAGATTTTATTGCGGAAGGGATTGACCAAACAAGAGGATGGTTTTTCACATTACATACTATTAGTTCATTATTATTTAATTCTATAGCATATAAAAATGTTTTATCTACTGGTTTAGTATTAGATAAAAAAGGAAATAAAATGTCTAAAAGTAAAGGAAATACTATCAATCCTTTTGAATTAATAGAAAATTATGGGGCTGATGCAATACGTTGGTATATTATATTTAATTCTGAACCTTGGGATAATTTAAAATTTGATATAAAAGGAATTGATAGAGGAATTAATAAATTTTTTAGAACACTTTATAATGTTTATTCTTTTTTTGTTTTATATGCTAATATAGACGGATTTTCCTATAAAGAAAAAGACTGTTCTTTAAAAAATTACACTGAATTAGATCTTTGGTTACTTTCTGAATTAAATACAATGATTAAAAAAGTAGATGAATCTTATAAAGATTATAATCCTACTAAAGTTTCTCGTATTATTTCATTTTTTGTATTAGATCAATTAAGTAATTGGTATATAAGACTATGTCGTAGAAGATTTTGGAAAGAAGAATATACAAATAATAAAATTGTAGCATATCAATTACTTTATAAATGTTTAATTACAATTTCTAAATTATTATCTCCTATCGCTCCATTTTTTTCGGAAAAATTATATATTGACCTAAACTCTATCACAAAAAGAGAAACTTTTGAAAGTATTCATTTTACTAATTTTCCGATCTATGATTTATCATTTATAAATAAAGAATTAGAAAAAAGAATGCTTTTAGTTCAAAGGATTACTACTATGAGTTTTTCTATAAGAAAAAAAAATGGAATAAAAATTCGTCAACCTTTGAAAAAATTACTCATTTTAATTCGTGATGAAAAAATACGTTTTGAATTGAAAAAAATATCTGAAATTCTTAAACAAGAAATAAATGTAAAAAATATTGAATTTATGGAATCTTATAATGATTTAGAATCAGTTAAATATATTCAACCAAACTATAAATCTATCGGTTCTAGATTTGGAAATAAAACTCCAATCATATCGGAAATAATTCAAAAATTTACTCAAGATAAAATTAAAGAAATCGAATATAAAAAAAAATATATTTTTTTTCTTCAAGGAGAAAAATTTATATTATTTTTAAACGATGTAAAAATTACTACCGAATTTATTAAAAATTGGTCTGTCATATTTGATAATGAACTTACAATAGCTTTAGATTTACATATTACGAATTCTCTTTGGGAAGAAGGTGTTATAAGAGAATTAATTAGATATATACAAGAATTAAGAAAAAAGTGTAACTACCAGGTTATTGACAAAATATTTATATATATAAATGCTATTCAAAGAATACAATCTATTATACAGAAGAATAAAAACTTTCTTTGTAAAGAGACTCTTGCAGTAGATTATTTTTTTTAGAAAAAAAATATAGGAAAAAAAAGGCGTAAAAATCGATTTTGAAAAAAATCCAATATATATATTAATTCGAAAAATCGAAAATACATAAAAATGAAAGAGCCAGACAAACAAAGATATTCGATGGAAGAAAGAAAAGAATTTCGTAAACTTATACTTAAAAAATTAGAAAAGGTAAAAAAAGATTTATCAATTCTTAAAGATAATTTTGATAATGATCAAAATAATGGTACAGATGATACTTATCCTACATTTAAAGCTTTTGAAGAAGGATCTGAAACACTTAGTAAAGAACAAAATGCTCAAATTTTGGAACATTTAAAAAAATTTATACAAAGTTTAAATTCTGCTTTGATTAGAGTTGAAAATAAAGATTACGGAATTTGTCGTATTACAAAAAAATTGATACCTAAAGCACGTCTTATGGCAGTTCCACATACTACTTTAAGTATTGAAGGGAAGAGACAGGTAGAAAATCAAAAAAAGTAAATTTTTAATTTTTTGAAAAAGATATTTTTAAGTATTTTTCCTATTATTTTAATAGATCAGATTTTAAAAATTTATATAAAAACTCACTTTGAACTAGGAAAAGGAGTTCCGATATTTTTCATTTTTTTTGGATTTTTTTTTGTAGAAAATCCTGGAATGGCATATGGTATATCTATTGCTCCTGGATATTTTGGAAAAATTCTTTTAAGTTTTTTTCGTTTTATTGTAGTTTTATTCATATTTTTTTTTCTTTATAAAAATATAAAGAAGAAATCTTCAAATTATTTAATTATTCCAACTATTTTTATCCTTTCAGGAGCTATCGGTAATCTTTTAGATAGTTTTTTATATGGATTATTATTTGATACAGGTACCATTTACAATCAAGAATCTCATAAATGGATTTCTTATTCTGGAATTTCAAATATATTCCCTTGGAATGGTGGGTATGCTTCCTTGATGAAAGGATGTGTAGTTGACATGTTTTATTTTCCTATTTTTAATATTTATATTCCTTCTTGGACTCCATTTTTTTGGAGGATATTAATTTTTCAATTTTTTAAACCAGTTTTTAATTTTTCTGATTTTATAATATCTATTGGAATTATTTTATTGTTAATTTTTAAAAAAAAATTAAACATGTAAAGATTTTTTGATAATTATAAAAATCTCCATAGATTTGTACCTACCTGATTTTTATTATTTATTGGTAGAAAATTGTTTTGAACGAAACCAAACAGCCGGTGTAGCTCAGATGGTCAGAGCACGTGATTTGTAATCTCGGTGTCGTGGGTTCGAATCCCTCCTCCGGCTTTTTTTTGGGGAGATACTCAAGTTCGGTTAACGAGGACAGACTGTAAATCTGTTGGCTCAGCCTTCGCAGGTTCGAATCCTGCTCTCCCCATTTTTTTTTATATAGTAATCGTATAATAAAAAAAGCGGAAGTAGCTCAGTTGGTTAGAGCATCATCCTTCCAAGTTGAATGTCGCGGGTTCGAATCCCGTCTTCCGCTCCAATTATGATTATGGCCAATGTAGCTCAGAGGTAGAGCACTTCCTTGGTAAGGAAGAGGGCACGGGTTCAAATCCCGCCATTGGCTTTTTTTTAAATTTTTTGAAAATTATTAAAATTGTTAGAAATTATTATTTATCATGGCAAAAGAAAAATTTAAACGTGACAAACCACATTTAAATATAGGGACTACAGGTCACGTAGATCATGGAAAAACTACTTTAACAGCAGCCATTACAAAAGTGTTGTCAAAAATGGGACTTGCAGAAGAAAAAAGTTTTGATGCAATTGATAATGCTCCAGAAGAGAAAGCTAGAGGAATTACTATCAATACTTCTCATGTAGAATATGAAACAAAAAAAAGACATTATGCTCATGTAGATTGTCCTGGACATGCAGATTATGTTAAAAATATGATTACGGGAGCTGCTCAAATGGATGGTGCAATTTTAGTAGTTGCGGCCACGGATGGACCAATGCCTCAAACAAGAGAACATATTTTATTGTCACGTCAAGTTGGTGTTCCTAAGATAATTGTTTTTATGAACAAAGTCGATCAAGTAGATGATCCAGAATTATTAGAATTAGTAGAAATGGAGATCCGTGAATTACTATCCAAATATGAGTATGATGGAGAAAATATTCCTATTGTCCAAGGATCCGCTTTGGGGGCTTTAAATGGAGAAGAAAAATGGATTAAAAAAATTCAAGAACTTATGAATATTTTGGATGAATATATTCCAGATCCAGTTCGTGAAATGGATAAACCATTTTTAATGCCTATCGAAGATGTATTTACTATAACGGGAAGAGGAACCGTAGCTACAGGTCGTATTGAAACTGGAATTATAAATACAGGAGATTTAGTAGATATTATAGGATATTGGGAAAAACAATTATCATCTACAGTAACAGGAGTGGAAATGTTTCGTAAAATATTGGATCGTGGACAAGCTGGAGATAATGTAGGTTTATTATTGCGTGGAATAGAAAAAAAAGATATAAAACGTGGAATGGTCATTGGAAAACCGGGATCTATAAAACCTCATAAAAAATTTAAAGCAGAAGTTTATATTCTTACGAAAGAAGAAGGTGGTAGGCATACTCCTTTTCATGAAAAATATCGTCCTCAATTTTATTTAAGAACAACTGATGTTACGGGAGAAATACATTTATTAGGAGGTATAGAAATGGTGATGCCGGGAGATAATATCTCTATGGAAGTTAGTTTACATCAACCGGTTGCTTTAAGTGAAAATTTGCGTTTTGCTATTCGTGAAGGTGGTAAAACAGTTGGTGCTGGGCAAGTTATTAAACTTATGGATTAATAATTTTTTTTAAAAAAAATAAAACGGATGTAGCTTAGATGGTAGAGCATCGGTCTCCAAAACCGAAGGTCGTAAGTTCGAACCTTACCATCCGTGCATAATCGTATAGATATATTATCGTATATAATTTTGAAAAAAAAAAATTATTTTTGGGGGATTTACGATGAATTTTTTTATTGCATTACATGGCCTAAGTGGATAAATTTACAAATTACTACATTAATAGTATCGTTTTTTTCTATATTTTTATCCATATTTTTATATGGTGTAGATGGTCTATTTATTTTTTTTATTAAAAAATTGTTTTCCTTATAAAAATATAAAAGTTAGATGAGTAATTTAGAAAGAAAATGGTATGTTTTAAAAACTATTAGTGGTCAAGAAAATAAGGTAAAATTATATATTGAAAATGAAATAATAAATAATGGATTTAAAGAATGTATAGGTCAGGTTTTAGTTCCTATTGAAAAAGTGATACAAATGAGAAGAGGAAAAAAAATTCACAGGGAAAAAGTTTATTATCCAGGATATGTCATGATAGAAACAAATCTTGAAGTAGAAACTATTCACGCAATTAAGAATGTTCCAGGTGTTATTAATTTTTTAAGTGATGGAAAAGGAGGATCTGCTATTCCTATGCGAAAAGAAGAGGTAAATAAAATGTTGGGAAAAATGGATCAATTATCCGAAAATTATGAAAATATTAGTATTTCATTTATAATTGGTGAAACTATCAAAGTCATAGATGGTCCTTTTAGTGGTTTTAATGGAACTATTGAAAAAATTAATGAAGAAAAACGAAAATTAGAATTAGCAGTTTTAATTTTTGGAAGAAAAACTCCTTTAGAATTAAATTTTACACAAATAGAAAAAATTTAATTAAAAGTAAAAATGGGTAAAAAAATAGTTAAAAAAATAAAAATACAAAAAATCAATGGTGGAAATGCTAATCCATCACCACCTATTGGTCCAATTTTAGGAAGTTCTGGGGTAAATATAATGGAATTTTGTAAAAAATATAATTTAAAAACTAAGGAAAGAAAGGGGGAAATCTGCCCAGTAATTATTACTATCTATGAGGATAAATCTTTTTCTTTTATAATTAAAAAACCTCCAATATCTATTCAGTTACTAAATATAATTAAAGTAGAAAAAGGATCTAAGGAACCAAATCGTTCTAAAATTGGAAAAATAAGTTTAAATCAAATTAAAATGATTGCAAAAAATAAAATGGAAGATTTGAATTGTTATTCAATTAAATCAGCTATATCCATGATATGTGGAACTGCACGTTCTATGGGAATCGAAATTTATAAAAAATAAAAGTATATTCTTATTTTTTTTTATCATGTCAAAAAAATTAACTAAAAATAGAAAAATAATTTTAGGAAAAATAGATAAGAATAATAAATATTCTTTAGAAGAAGCTTTTACTCTTATTAAAAAAATTTCTTTTTCTAAATTTGATGAATCGATAGATATTTCTATTCGTCTAGGGTTAGATTCACGTTTGTCAAATCAAATAGTACGAGGAACTGTATTATTACCACATGGTATAGGAAAAAATATTTGTGTTTTAGCTTTAGTAACTAAAGATAAAGAATTGGAATCTAAAGAAGCTGGAGCGGATTATGTAGGATTAGAATATATAGAAAAAATTAAGTCTGGATGGATTGATATAGATGTAATAGTAGCTATTCCATCTGTGATGAATCAATTAGGAACTTTAGGAAAAATATTAGGTCCAAGAGGGTTAATGCCAAATCCTAAACTAGATACAGTATCTACAAATCCAGGAAAGTCGATTAAAGAAATTAAATCTGGAAAGATAATATTTAAAGCAGATCGTTATGGTATTATTCATTCTTCTATTGGAAGAGTCTCTTTTTCAACTAAATATTTATTGAATAATTTAAAAATTTTTATAAACGAGGTTATCCGAAGTAAACCATCTTCTTCGAAAGGATTTTATATAAAAAAAATTTATTTATCTACGACTATGAGTCCTAGTATATTATTAGATTCAAAAAGTTTTTTAAAAAAATGAATAAAGAAAAAAAAAGAAAAGAATTATTAAAATTAATTTCTATATTATCTGATAATGAAACAATATATTTAATTGATATTTCCGATTTAAATTCTAATCAAATTTCTATTCTTAGAAAGAATTTTAATCAATTTTTTATTCAAATGAGAGTAGTAAAAAATACTTTATTGAAAAAAGCTTTAGAAAAAATTAAAAATAAAAAATTAGATTCTTTTTTCCCTATTTTAAATGGAAATACCTCGATTTTATCATCTAATTTAGGAGGGTTACCATCAAAAATTATAAAAAAATTTCATTTTAAAGAAAAAATTGAAAAACCTTATTTAAAAGCTGCATATGTAGAAAAATCTTTTTATTTTGGAAATAAAGATTTGGATATATTAATTAATTTTAAATCTAAAAAAGATCTTATAATTGATATTTTGAATCTTCTTCAATTTCCAATTGAAAAAATACTTTTTTCCTTAAAATTAGGTGAATATAAAATATTTAAAATTATAGAATCATTATCATCGTGATGTGATGATAATGATTCTATAATAATTTATTTCTATAAATAATAAAAATAATAAAATGATAGAAAAGCTAGCAGAAAAATTAGTTAATCTTACTGTAAAACAAGTTAATGAATTATCAATTTTTTTAAAAAAAAAATATGGGATTGAACCGTCAAATACTTTTTTAGAAACATCTATGGATATTCCTAAAAATAAAGAAAAAAATTCAGAAAAAGAAGAAAAAAATATTTTTAATTTAATATTAAAATCTCCAGGAAATTCTAAATTATCTGTAGTAAAATTAGTTAAAGAAATTACTGGTAAAGGACTTAAAGAATCCAAAGAATTAGTAGATAATGTTCCAAATATTCTTCAAGAGTCTATTGATAAGAAAGAAGCAGAAAATTTAAAGAAAAGATTTGAAGATATAGGAGCTGAAGTAGAATTGAAATGATAGGTGATTTTTTTTTAGAAAAGTTTAAATTACTTTAAAATTTGGTAAATATAGAAAAATTTTCAGAAAAATCAGAAGAAAGAATTACTTTTGCATCAGTAAAAAAACAAGTAGAATATCCTGATTTATTGGATATTCAAATAAAATCATTTAAAGATTTTTTTCAACTTGATACAAAACCAGAAAATAGAAAAAATGAAGGTTTATTTAAAGCTTTTACCGAAAATTTTCCAATTTCAGATGCAAGAAATTCTTTTGTTTTAGAATTTAAAGGATATTCCATAGATTCTCCTAGATATTCTATAGAAGAGTGTATAGAAAGAGGATTAACTTATAGTGTCCCTTTAAAAGCTAAATTAAAATTATATTGTACAGATCCTGAACATGAGGATTTTGAAACTGTATATCAAGATGTATATTTAGGTACTTATCCATATATGACTCCTTCTGGATCTTTTATTTTTAATGGATCAGAACGGGTAATTGTATCTCAATTACATCGTTCGCCAGGAGTTTTTTTTGGTCAGTCCCATCATGCAAATGGAACTAAATTATATTCCGCAAGAATTATTCCTTTTAAAGGATCTTGGATTGAATTTGCTACAGATATCAATAATATTATGTATGCGTATATTGATAGAAAGAAAAAATTACCAATGACGACTTTACTTCGTGCTATTGGATATGAAAGAGATAAAGATATATTAGAAATATTTAATCTAGCGGAAGAAGTTAAAATAATAGAAAATAATCAGAATATTTTAGATAGAACTATTGCTGCTAGAATATTGAAAATATGGCATGAAGATTTTGTAGATGAAGATACTGGTGAAGTAGTCTCCATAGAAAAAAATAAAATTTTAATAGATAGAGATATTATTCTAAAACAAGAGCATATAGATATTATTATTCAAAATGAAATAAAAACAATTCTTTTGCATAAAGAAGGAGGAAAAAAAAAAGATTATTCTATTATTTATAATACTTTACAAAAAGATCCTACTAATTCTGAAAAAGAAGCTGTAGAATATATATATAGACAACTTAGAAATACCGAACCTCCTGATGAAGAAACTGCTAAGGGAATTATAGATAAACTTTTTTTTTCAGATTCTAGATATAGTTTAGGACCTG
Source organism: Blattabacterium sp. (Cryptocercus punctulatus) str. Cpu (assembly GCF_000236405.1). Lineage (NCBI taxonomy): Bacteria > Pseudomonadati > Bacteroidota > Flavobacteriia > Flavobacteriales > Blattabacteriaceae > Blattabacterium > Blattabacterium sp. (Cryptocercus punctulatus) str. Cpu. The sequence goes on from NC_016621.1 coordinate 174,346, forward strand.
TTGGGAGATATCGTTTAAATAAACGTCTTAGTTTAGATATAGATCCCAATTATTTAGTTTTAACTAAAGAAGATATTATTGCTATAGTTGAACATTTGAATGCATTGTTTAATTCTAAAAAAGAAGTAGATGATATTGATCATCTATCTAATAGACGTGTAAAAACTGTCGGAGAACAACTTTATACTCAATTTAGTATTGGATTATCTAGAATGGCTAGAACTATTAGAGAGAGAATGAATGTTCGAGATAATGAAGTTTTTATGCCTATAGATTTGATTAATTCTAAAACATTATCTTCCGTTATAAATGTTTTTTTTGGAACTAACCAATTATCTCAATTTATGGATCAAACAAATCCATTATCTGAAATAACTCATAAAAGAAGATTATCAGCTTTAGGGCCAGGTGGATTATCTAGAGAAAGAGCTGGATTTGAGGTTAGAGATGTAAATTATTCTCATTATGGAAGATTATGTCCAATTGAAACTCCAGAAGGTCCTAATATTGGTTTAATTTCTTCTCTTTCTGTTTTTGCAAAAATTAATAATATGGGATTTGTAGAAACTCCTTATAGATTTACTAGTAATGGAAAAGTAAATTTAAAATCTAAAATTAAATATTTAAGTGCAGAAGAAGAAGAAGGTAAAGTAATTTCACAAGCTAATTCTATAGATAAATCTGGAAATTTTATATCTGACCGAATTATTGCTCGTAAAGATGGTGATTTTCCAATAGTAAAACCAAAACAAGTAGATTATATAGATGTAGCACCTAATCAAATAGCTTCTATTTCAGCTTCTTTAATTCCTTTTTTGGAACATGATGATGCTAATAGAGCACTTATGGGATCTAATATGATGCGTCAAGCCGTTCCATTATTAAATCCTGAATCACCTATTGTTGGAACTGGATTGGAAAAACAAATAGCAATAGATTCTCGAATTTTAATTAATGCAGAAAAAAATGGAATAGTAGAATATATTGATGCAAAAAAAATAATTATTCGTTATGATCAAACGGAAAAAGAAAAATTAGTAAGCTTTAATTCCGAAATTAAAGTTTATGATTTAATAAAATTTAGAAAAACAAATCAAAATACATGTATTACTTTAAAACCTATTGTTAAAAAAGGAATGAGGATAGTAAAAGGGGAAATTTTATGTGAAGGATATGCAACTGAAAATGGAGAATTAGCATTAGGAAGAAATTTAAGAGCAGCTTTTATTCCTTGTAATGGATATAATTTTGAAGATGCTGTACTAATTTCAGAAAAAGTAGTTAGTGAAGATTGGTTCACATCAATACATATAGATGAATATTCTTTAGATGTACGGGATACAAAATTAGGGATGGAGGAATTAACAAATGATATTCCAAATGTTAGTGAGGAGGCTACTAAAGATTTGGATGAAAATGGAATTATTCGTGTTGGAGCTGAAGTTAAACCTGGGGATATTCTTATTGGAAAAATAACTCCAAAAGGAGAATCGGATCCAACACCAGAGGAAAAATTATTAAGAGCTATTTTTGGCGATAAAGCTGGAAATGTAAAAGATGCTTCTTTAAGGGCAGAACCTTCTTTATTTGGTATTGTAATTGACACAAAATTATTTACTAGAAGTATAAAAGATAAAAAATCTAGAGCTCAAGATAAAATAAAAATAGATTATCTAGAAAAAGAATACGATAAAAAATTTTTAGATTTAAAAAATAATTTTTTAAAAAAATTATATACAGTTTTACATGGAAAAGTTTCTAAAAAAATTTTTTTAGATGAAAAAAAACAAAAATTTATAGAAAAAGGTACAAAATTTAGTCTAAAACTATTAAATAGTATATCTGATTATATAAATATTTCTCCATATAATTGGACTTTTGATGTAGAAATTAATAATATTATATCAGAAATATTGCATAATTATAAAATATCATTTAATGATTTAAATAGTATTATGAAACATAAAAAATTTTCTATTACTATCGGAGATGAATTACCTTCTGGAATTATTAAAATGGCTAAAGTTTATATTGCAAAAAAAAGAAAATTAAAAGTAGGAGATAAAATGGCAGGTAGACATGGTAATAAAGGAGTTGTAGCACGTATTCTTCGTGAAGAAGATATGCCTTTTTTAGAAGATGGTAGTCCAGTAGATATTGTATTAAATCCATTAGGAGTTCCGTCTAGAATGAATATTGGACAAATATATGAAACAGTATTAGGTTGGGCAGGATATAAATTAGGTATTAAATTTTCTACCCCTATATTTGATGGAGCTAGTATAGAAAAAATAACAGAATATACAAAAAAAGCGGGTATCCCAAATTTTGGGACTACTTATTTATTTGATGGAGGGACAGGAGAAAGATTTGATCAACCTGCAACAGTTGGTATTATATATATGTTGAAATTAGGTCATATGGTAGATGATAAAATGCATGCTCGTTCCATAGGTCCATATTCACTTATAACTCAACAACCTTTAGGAGGAAAAGCTCAATTTGGAGGTCAACGTTTTGGAGAAATGGAAGTTTGGGCTTTAGAAGCTTTTGGAGCATCTAATATTTTACGTGAAATATTAACTGTCAAATCAGATGATGTAATAGGAAGAGCTAAAACTTATGAATCTATAGTTAAAGGAGATCCAATTCCAGAACCAAATAATCCAGAATCTTTTAATGTTTTATGTTATGAATTAAAAGGATTAGGTTTGGATATTAATTTAGAAGAGTGACAATTATTATTGTATTGTTTTTGACTTCTATTTTAGATATATATTATATGATACATTAAAAAATGAATAAAAAAAATAGTAGATTCAGTAAAATTACAATTCGATTAGCATCTCCAGAAATTATATTAAAAGAATCTAATGGAGAAGTTTTAAAACCAGAAACAATTAATTATAGAACTCATAAACCAGAAAGAGATGGACTTTTTTGTGAACGTATTTTTGGTCCAGTAAAAGATTATGAGTGTGCTTGTGGTAAATATAAAAGGATACGTTATAAAGGAATTGTTTGTGATAGATGTGGAGTAGAGGTTACTGAAAAAAAAGTTAGGAGAGAAAGAATGGGTCATATTAGTCTTGTTGTCCCCATTGTCCATATTTGGTGTTTTAGAACTTTTCCTAATAAAATAGGATATTTATTGGGATTACCATCTAAAAAACTTGAAATGATCATTTATTATGAGCGATATGTAGTCATTCAAGGAGGTATAGCTAGTCGTTTAGATGGATCAAATTTAAAAAAAGGAGATTTTCTTACAGAAGAAGAATATTTATATATTTTATATAAATTACCGAAAGGGAATCAGTTATTAGATGATACGGATCTTAATAAATTTATAGCTAAAATGGGGGCTGAATGTATAGGAGATCTTTTAAATCGTTTAGATTTAGATCTTTTATCTATTGAATTAAGAAATCAGGCAAACAACGAAACATCTAAACAAAGAAGAACTGAAGCTTTAAAACGGTTACAAGTAGTGGAATCCTTTAGAGAAGGGAAAAAAAATGGAGGAAATATTTCATGGATGATTATTCATGTTTTATCTGTTATACCACCTGAATTACGTCCTTTAGTCCCTCTAGATGGGGGGCGCTATGCAGCTTCTGATATGACTGATTTATATCGTCGTGTACTTATAAGAAATAACCGTTTGAAACGACTTATGGAAATTAAAGCTCCTGAAGTTATTTTAAGAAATGAAAAAAGGATGCTTCAAGAAGCTGTAGATTCTCTTTTTGATAATTCAAGAAAAGTTTCTGCAGTAAAAACTGAAGGTAATCGCCCTTTAAAATCATTATCGGATTCTTTAAAAGGGAAACAAGGAAGATTTAGACAGAATCTTCTGGGAAAAAGAGTAGATTATTCGGCTCGTTCAGTTATTGTAGTAGGTCCTCATTTGAAATTACATGAATGTGGATTACCTAAAGATATGGCAGCAGAATTATATAAACCTTTTATTATAAGAAAATTAATTGAAAGAGGAATAGTAAAAACTGTAAAATCTTCCAAAAAAATTATTGATAAAAGAGAACCAATGATATGGGAAATTTTGGAAAATGTCTTGAGAGGACATCCTGTATTATTAAATAGAGCACCAACTTTACATAGACTAGGTATTCAAGCCTTTCAGCCTAAATTAATAGAAGGAAAAGCAATCCAATTGCATCCTTTAGTTTGTGCGGCTTTTAATGCAGATTTTGATGGAGATCAAATGGCTGTACATTTACCTTTATCTCCGGGAGCAATTTTAGAATCTAAACTTCTTATGTTAGCATCTCAAAATATTTTGAATCCAGCTAATGGGTCTCCCATTACGGTCCCATCTCAAGATATGGTATTAGGATTATATTATATGACTAAACCATTATATTCCTCAAAAAATAAAAAAGTAAAAAAAAAGGTTTTTATTTTTTATTCTTCAGAAGAGGTAAAAATAGCCTATTATCAAAATATAGTAAAATTGCATACTTTGATTAAGGTAAAAGTGAATATTAGAAAGAATGATAATTTATTATATAATCAATTAATAGAAACTACTGTAGGTAGAGTTTTATTTAATCAAGTTGTTCCTAAACAAGTAGGATTTATTAATGAATCCCTTACAAAAAAATCTTTAAGAGAGATTATTGGAAAAATTTTACATCTTACTAATGTACCTACTACTGCAAAATTTTTAGATGATATTAAAGAATTAGGTTTTTATAATGCATTTAAAGGTGGGCTATCTTTTGGATTAGGTGATATTATTATTCCTAAAGATAAAAATAATATGGTAGATGCTGCTATAAAACAAGTTGATAATGTAAAAACAAATTATAATATGGGGTTAATTACAAATAACGAACGTTATAATCAAGTTATTGATATTTGGACTAATACAAATGCAATGCTTACAGAAAAAGTAATGAAACGTATGCGTGAGGATAGAAATGGTTTTAATCCAGTTTATATGATGTTAGATTCTGGTGCTAGAGGTTCTAAAGAACAAATTCGTCAACTTTCTGGTATGCGAGGATTGATGGCAAAACCCCAAAAAGCTGGATCTTCTGGTGGAGAAATTATTGAAAATCCAATTTTATCAAATTTTAGAGAAGGTCTTTCTATTTTAGAATATTTTATATCAACTCATGGAGCTCGTAAAGGGTTAGCAGATACAGCTTTAAAAACGGCAGATGCTGGATATCTTACTCGACGTTTAGTTGATGCTGCACAGGATGTTATTATAAAAATAGAAGATTGTAAAACTATACGTGGGTTAGAAATATCTGCTTTAAAAAAAAATGAAGAAATAGTGGATACCTTATTTAATAGAATTTTAGGAAGAGTATCTTTAAATGATGTTTATCATCCTAAAAAAAATCAATTATTAGTTTCTTCTGGAGAAATGATCAATGAAAAAATTGCGTATTTAATTGAAAAAGTTGGGATTGAATTTGTAGAAGTTCGTTCTCCTCTTACTTGTGAATCTAAAATGGGAATTTGTTCTAAATGTTATGGTAGAAATTTATCTACTGGAAAGATAGTTCAAAAAGGAGATGCTGTAGGCGTAATTGCTGCTCAATCTATTGGAGAACCCGGTACACAATTAACTCTTAGAACTTTTCATGTTGGAGGTACAGCTGGAAATATAGCTGAATCTTCTCAAATAAGAGCAAAATATGATGGAATTATAGAATTTGAAGATTTAAAAATTGTACAAATAAAAAATGATTATGGGAAAAAATTAAAAATAGTTGTTTCTCGTTCTACAGAAATGAAACTTTTTAATCAAGAAAAATCTTCTATTTTAATGATTCATAATATTCCTTATGGAGCAACTTTATATGTTAAACATGGTGATAAATTAAAAGAAGGAGATCAAATATGTAAATGGGATTTATATAATGCAGTTATTGTTTCAGAATATACTGGAATAATATCTTATCAGAATTTAGAACAAGGTATATCTTTTCAAGTAGAAATTGATGAACAAACTGGATTTCAGGAAAAAGTTATTACAGAAGTAAGAAATAAAAATTTTATACCAACATTAAAAATTCTTGATAATAACAATAAAGAATTAAAATTTTATAATCTACCGGTAGGTGCTCATTTAATGGTAGAAGATGAAGAAAAAATAGAAATAGGTAAAATTTTAGTGAAAGTTCCTAGAAAAACTGCTAAATCTGGTGATATTACTGGAGGATTACCTCGATTATCAGAATTATTCGAGGCACGTAATCCTTCTAATCCAGCTGTAGTATCAGAAATGGATGGAATAGTTAGTCATGGAAAAATAAAAAGAGGAAATAGAGAAATTATTGTTGAATCTAAAACAGGTGATATAAAAAAATATCTTGTGAAACTTTCTAATCAAATTCTTGTTCAAGAAAATGATTATGTTAAAGCGGGGATGGCTTTATCTGATGGTGCTATAACCCCTAATGATATTTTAAATATAAGAGGCCCTAGAGCAGTTCAAGAATATTTAATTAGAGAAATTCAGGAAGTATATCGATTACAAGGTGTAAAAATTAATGATAAACATTTTGAAATTATTGTTTTACAAATGATGCGAAAAATCGAAGTTATAGATATAGGAGATACTAAATTTTTAGAAGGAAATATTGAATATAAAGATGATTTTATAGAAGAAAATGATAGAATTTCTCAAATGATAGTTATTGAAAGTTCGGGGGATTCTGAAAATTTTAAATCTGGAGATATAATTAGTTATAGAGATTTTAGAAATGAGAATGCAGTTTTAAAATATAAAAAAAAGAAATTGATAAAAACTAGAAATGCAATTCCTGCTATTGGAAGACCTATATTACAAGGAATTACAAGATCTGCATTGCAAACTAAATCTTTTATATCTGCAGCATCTTTTCAGGAAACTACTAAGGTATTAAGTGAAGCAGCTATAAGTAGTAAAACAGATTATTTATCTGGATTAAAAGAAAATGTTATTGTAGGGCATAAAATACCTGCAGGAACTGGATTGAAAGAATATGAAAATATTTTATCAGAAATTTTATAATTCAATTTGTTTATTATTATTTATTTTTTTCCATTGATCTTTAATGGATACTGTTTTATGAAAAATTAATTTTTTATTGTATGTATTCATTGTATTTACATAAAAATATCCAATTCTTTGGAATTGAAAATGATCTCCTTTTTTAGCGTTATGAAGAAATGGTTCTGCATAAGCTATAATTTTATCTATTGATTTTGGATTAATATATTTATTGAAATTTTTATCTACTTTTTTTTTTAAAAAAAAGTAAGAGTTATATATATATATATTTATAGGAATAGAATGTTTTATAGAAACCCAATGTAAAGTACTTTTTATTTTTCTTTTTTTTGAATTTTTTTTATTCTTACCAGATTTGCTTATAGGATCGTAAGTACAGTGTATTTCTATTATTTCTCCATTAAAATTTTTTATTATGGAATTTGCTTTAATAATGTAAGCATTTTTAAGTCTTACTTCACAACCAATGGAAAGTCTAAAAAATTTTTTTCTTTTTTTTCTAAAAAAATCATCTTTTTCAATATATAAATATTTGGAAAAAGGAATTTTTCTATATCCAAATTTTGGATTTTCTGGATTATTTTCTGCATTAACCCATTCTATTTTTTTTGAAGAATAATTATCAATAATTAATTTAATTGGATTTAAAACAACCATTACTCTAGTAGATATTTTATTTAAATGTTCTCGAATTTTAAATTCTAAAAGAGATATATCAATCAAATTATTTCTTTTGGAAATTCCTATTTTTTTTATAAAATTTTTTATTGCTATAGCTGTATAACCTCTATTACGTAATCCAGATATTGTAAAAATTCGAGGATCTTCCCAAGATTTTATTATTTTTTTATTTATTAAAAATTGTATTTTTCTTTTACTAGTTATAGAATAGCTTAAATTTAATCTTGAAAATTCTATTTGTTTAGGTCTTATTTTATTTTTTTCAACGATTTGATCCAAATACCAATTATATAAAGGACGTCTATTTTCAAATTCTAATGAGCATAAAGAATGTGATATTTGTTCAATATAATCACATAATCCATGTGTCCAATCATAAGTAGGATAAATACACCATTTATTTTTGGTACGATGATGTGTTTTTTTCAAAATTCTATACATAATTGGATCTCGCATATTCATATTTGAGGAATTCATGTCTATTTTTGCTCTTAGTACACATGTTTTTTCTTCAAAAAATCCTTTTTTCATTTTTTCAAATAAATATAAATTTTCCTTTATGGATCTATTTCTATAATTGCTATTTATTCCAGATTCAAAAGGAGTTTTTCTTTGAAATTGAATAATATTTTTAGGTAGATCATCTACATAAGCTTTATTATTTTTAATAAGTTTTATAGCCCATTCATAAAGTTGTTGAAAATAGTTTGAAGAATAATATTCCTGATCCCATTCAAAACCTAAAAATTTTATATCTTTTTTTATAGAATTTATAAATTTTATTTTTTCTTCAATAGGATTGGTATCATCAAATCTCAAATTTACTGGGGCATTATACTTTTTCCCTAATTCAAAATTTAGATAAATAGCTTTAACATGTCCTATATGAAGATATCCATTTGGTTCTGGTGGAAATCTAAATTTTATATTTTTAGTAGAAAATCCATTTTTTATATCTTCTTCTATAATTTTTTCAATAAAATGTAATTGTGATTCTATTATCAATAATAATTAAATACTTAATAAATTTAAATTTTTTTTTTCTAAAAAATATATTTTTGTTATATAAATAAAATTTTATACTAGTGAATTATTATGAAACTATTAAATGGATTTTTAATCGTCTTCCAAGTTATCAAAATATTGGATTAAAATCATATAAACCAGGTTTAAAAAGAATAAAAACTTTTTGTTCTTATTTAGGAAATCCTCAATGTTATTTTAAAAGTATTCATGTAGGAGGAACAAATGGAAAAGGATCTACAGTACATATGTTATCTTCTATTTTACAAGAAGAAAAATATAATATAGGATTATTTACTTCACCTCATTTAATAGATTTTAGAGAAAGAATATGCTATAATGGATATCTTATAGAAAAAGATTTTATTATAGATTTTATTAAAGAAAATAAAAAAATTATTGAAAAAGAACAAATATCATTTTTTGAAATGAATACTGCTTTGGCTTTTCAATATTTTAAAGAAAAAAAAGTTTATATAGCTATAATTGAAGTAGGAATGGGTGGGCGTTTAGATTCTACTAATATAATAGATCCTGAAATATCAGTGATTACTAATATTAGTGAAGATCATACAGAATCTCTTGGAGAAAATCGATTAAAAATTTCTTTAGAAAAAGCAGGTATTATAAAAAAAAATAAATCAGTTATAATTGGAAATAAAATATCAAATGATATACGATTTATTTTTTTACAAGAATCATTCAAAAAAAATTCTCCGATATATTTTTCAGAAAATATAAAAGATTATTCTAAATATAAAAATCCATTTGAAGCAAAATATCAAAATTTAAATAAAATTATTGTATTAAAAATTATAGATATTTTAAATAAAAGAAAAAATATCATTATTTCGAATAAATCTATAGAAAATGGATTAAAAAATATTATTAAAAATACTTCTTTTAAAGGTCGTTGGCATATATTACAGTATAATCCAAAAATTATCTGTGATATTGCTCATAATGAAGGTGGATTTATTATGATAAAAAATCAATTAAAAAAAGAATTATACAAAAATTTACATTTAATATTAGGTTTTGTAAAAGAAAAAAAAGTAGAAAAATTATTAAAATATTTTTCTAATGAAGCTTTTTATTATTTTTGTCAACCAAATATAAAAAGAAAATACCCTATTGACAAATTAAAAAAGTTGGTAAAAAAAAATTTTAAAAATTATAGAAAAATATATTTTTTTTCTTCTGTAAAAAATGCTTATTTATACGCTAAATTAAAAGCAAAAAAAAAAGATTTAATTTTAATATCTGGGAGTACTTTTATTGTTTCTGAAGCTTTAATTCTAAATTTTTCCTTAAATTTACAAAAAGTAGTATATTAAAAAATAAGGGCAATTAGCTCAGTTTGGTTTAGAGCATCTGTTTTACAAGCAGGGGGGTCACTGGTTCAAATCCAGTATTGCCCACTTTATTTAAAATAAAAGATAATATTTTATCTTTTTCTTTTGGATTAAACCATGTTATGGAAGGATCTTTTCTGTACCATGTTAATTGTTTTTTTGCATATTTTCGGGTATTTTTTTTTATTTCTTCTGAAATTTCTAAAATAGAATATTTTTTTTTGGAAAAAAAATTATAAATTTCTTTATATCCTATAGTATTTAAACTATTTAGATATCTATAAGGATAATATTTTTTGGCTTCTTCTAATAATCCATTTTTGATCATTTTTTCTACTCTATTATTGATTCGAAAATAAATTTCATCTTTTGATAAAATTAATCCTATTTTTAAAACCGTAAAATTATTTAAATATTTTTTTTTAAAGAAAAAAATAGGAGGATTACCTGTAGATTGAAATATTTCTAAATATCGTATTAAACGTCTTGGATTATTCATATCTAAATAATTAGGTATTTTTCCATACTTTTTAACTTTTTTTTGTAAAAAAAGGATCCCTTTTTTTTTAAAATTAAAAATTAAATTATTTCTAATATTTAAATCAATATTGGGAATATCAGATAATCCATTTATTACTGCTTTTTCATATAGCCCCGATCCTCCCACCATGATTAAAATAGAATATTTATGAAATAATTTTTTTATTTTTTGACGAGATTCTATCTCAAAATATTTTGCATTATAAATTTGATGAATAGTTAAATGTCCTATAAAATGATGAGGAATTAATTTAAGATCTTCCATTGTTGGCATAGAAGTTCCTATTTTTAGTTCTTTATAAAATTGTCTAGAATCACAAGATAAAATTTCCGTTTTTAATTGTTTTGCTAAAAAAATTGAAATAGATGTTTTTCCAATACTTGTGGGACCTAAAATAAAAATGATAAAACGATTTTTCAATTTTTTATTTCAGAATATTTAGATAATTTTTTTAACATATAATAATCTACTATAACTAAAGCAGTCATTGATTCTACAATAGGAACAGCACGAGGAAGTACACAAGGATCATGTCTTCCTTTTCCTTCTATAATTGAAAAATTTCCATATTTATCTATAGTTTTTTGTTTTTTCATAATTGTTGCTACAGGTTTAAAAGCAATTTTAAAATAAATATCCATTCCATTTGATATTCCACCTTGAATTCCTCCAGATAAATTAGTTTGAGTAGTCCCATCAATATTAAATAAATCATTATGTTGAGATCCAGTTAATTTAGAACCAAAAAATCCACTACCATATTCAAATCCTTTTACAGCATTAATTGAAAGCATTGCTTTAGCTAATTCTGCATGTAATTTATCAAAAACCGGTTCTCCAATTCCAGATGAAATATTTTTTATTACACAAGTAATAGTTCCTCCTAGAGTATCCCCTATTTTTTTGGTTTGATGAATTAATGATAACATTTTTTCTTCGGTATATATATCTGGACATCTAATAGGTGATTTTTCTATATTTTTTTCAGATAAATCAAGATCTTGATAAGATTTATTTATTTCAATATTTCCTACAGAAGAAACATAAGATATTATTTGAATATTTTTTATTAATTGTTTAGCAATAGATCCCGCTACAACTCTACATATTGTTTCCCGAGCAGAAGATCTACCACCACCTTTATAATCTCTTATTCCATATTTTTTTTCATATGTAAAATCTGAATGAGAAGGACGATATATATTTTTTATATGTTTATAATCTTCAGATTTATGATCTTTATTATCAATAATAAAACCGATAGGAGTTCCTGTAGTTATTCCATCTAAGATACCTGAAAGAAAATTTACTTGATCAGGTTCATTTCTTGGAGTTACAATAGATGATTGACCAGGTCTTCTACGATTTAATTCTTTTTGAATTTTTTTAAAATTTAATTTTAATCCAGCTGGACATCCATCAATAATTCCTCCTAAAGAATTTCCATGGCTCTCTCCAAAAGTAGTAATTCGAAATATATTTCCAAAAATATTACCAGCCATAAATTAATGTAATTATTTAAAAAAATTTTAATTTTTTATTTCTATAGAAAGGGGTCTACCAAAATGATTTATTCTACTCATTCCTGTTAAGATTTTATTTTGATAACGTTTTTCTACTTCAAATAAAGAAAAATTTGATAAAATTTCTATATGTCCAATATTAATACGTGAATTTTTATTCACTATTTGATTAATTAAATTAATTAATCTTAATTTTGTTAAATTATCTTTGGATCCTATATTTAAAAAAAGTTTAGAAAAAGATTCTTTTTTGAATTTTTTAGATTTTAAAAAAGATCCTTTTTTGAATTTTTTAGTATAAAATAAAGAGGAATTAGATTTAGAGGAAAAAATAATATTAAGATCTTTAGAATTTTTATAAGATGAAATAAAACGATTAAATTCTATCCAAGAAAAACGTTTTATTAATTCTTCTTTATCAAAAGATTCTAATTTTTTTTTTATTTTTGGAAAATAAGGAATCATTGATTGTTCATCAACTACTACTTTTTTTACTTTTTCTATAAAATAAAGGAATTGTTTTTCGCAAATTTCTTTTCCAGAAGGGATCATAGTTCTTTCAAAAGTTTTTCCAATTTTTTTTTCAAATTCTCGTAAATTTTTAATTTCATTAGAATGAATAATACAAACGGAAATACCTGAATTTCCAGCTCTTCCCGTTCGACCACTTCTATGCACATAAATTTCATTTTCATCAGGAAGATTATAGTTTATAACATGAGTAATATCATTTACATCTATTCCTCTAGCAGCAACATCTGTTGCTACAAGTAATTGTAATTTTTTTGTTCTGAATTTATTCATAACAGACTCACGTTGTGCTTGTGATAAATCTCCATAAATAGCATCTGTATTATAACCATCTTGTATTAAAGATTCTGCTATTTCTTTAGTATTTTTTCTAGTTCTACAAAATATAATTCCATAAATTTCGGGATGTATATCTACAATACGTTTTAATGCTAAATATTTATTTGAATTACTTACTATGTAGTAAATATGTTTTACATCATCAGAACAAATATTCCGTTTTCCTGTAATAATTTCTTTTGGTTCTATTAAATAAGAATGTGCTATAACATTCATATATTTAGACATTGTAGCCGAAAATAATAAACTTTGTCTTTTTTTTGGTAATTTTAATATAATGGAATCTAATTCTTCTTTAAATCCCATATTTAGCATTTCATCTGCTTCATCAAGTATTAAATACTTAATATTAGATAAATATAATTTATTTCTTCGAATTAAATCAATAATTCTACCTGGTGTACCTACAATTATATGATTACTTTTTTTCAATAATTGTATTTGATTATCTATGCTAACTCCACCATATAATGGAATAATTTTTATTAGTAAAATATATTTTGAAAAACTTAATAGATCACGTGTAATTTGAAGACATAATTCTCTTGTTGGACATAATATTAATGCTTGTGCATAACGAATCTCTAAATTTATTTTTTGTATAATAGGTAATCCAAAAGCTGCAGTCTTTCCAGTTCCTGTTTGTGCTAATGCTATTATATCTTTTTCAGATTCTAATAAAAATGGAATTACTTTTTTTTGTATAGGAGTAGGATATTTGAATCCAATATTTTCTATAGCTTTAATGATTTTATCGTTTAAAAAATTGTATTCTTTAAAAGTTTTCATAAACGAAATCAATTAATAAAAATAAATACATTATTATTTTTTTTTTATATCACAAATATAGATATTTAATTATTAATGATTACTTAATCTCAATGAGTTTATTATTTAATAATGTAGATTAAGAGTTTTATATTTTTTTGTTTTTTTATAAGTCTTTTAGTTATAATTTCATATCTTATTATCAAAAGTATAGATGATAAAGTGATACCTAGTCCTAATCCTATCCATACACCTTGACCCCCCATTTTAAAATATATAGAGAATAACCATTCTATTGGTAATGCAATAATCCAATAAGAAAAAAAACTTATACACATAGGAATATTAACATCATGAATTCCTCTTAATGCTCCAATGATTATTCCTTGTATTCCATCAGATATTTGAAAAATACTAGCAATTATAATCATTTTTTTTGCTAGATAAATTACTTCATAATCATTTTTAATATATAAATAAGGAATATAATTTCGAAAAAATAAAAATATAAGACTACATATTAACATAAATATTATTCCCATAATTATAATTGACCATCCGATTTTTCTTAATTCAGAATAATTTTTTAAAGCTAATTGATTCCCAATTCTAATTGTTGCAGATACGGAGAATCCTGTACTAAGAAGAAAAGTTGATGAGACAAGATTAAGAACTATTTGATGTGCTGCTAATTCTTTTATTCCGCATTTTCCAGATATAAAAGAAGAAATTGAAAAAGCACCTATTTCAAATAACATATGTAATCCAGATGGAATACCTATTTTTAGTATTTTTTTAAAATATTTTTTTTTAAAAAAAAAATATTTGAAATGATTATAATAATTACGAACTTTTTTATATTTATATAATAAAAAATAAATACCTATTAACATTATAATCCGAGAAATTAAAGTAGCATAAGCTATTCCAGAAACTCCTAATTTTGGAAATCCATATAAACCATTAATGAATAAATAATTTAAAATAATATTAATAAAGGCTGATATCCAAGTAATGATTAGACTAGGTAAAACTAAAGATAATCCTTCTGAAAATTTTCTAAAAACTTCAAAAATCATCCATGGAATAAAAGTAATAGCTGTAATTTTTAAAAAAGATATTGTATCATTTAAAATTTCTTTAGGTTGTCCTAAATATGGAAGAATATAAAAAAAAATATGTATAAAAATATACATGAATATTGATAAAAAAAAATTAAATATCAATCCATGATAGAAAATAATAGCTCCTTTTTGATACTCATTTTTTACATCTACTAATGCTATTAAAGGAGATATTGCGGTAGATATTCCAAATCCAAAAATAACAAAAACAAGAAAAATAGAATTAGCTAATGAAACTGATGCTAAAGCTTTTTTACCTAAAAATCCTACCATTATATTATCAGATAATCCAACAATTATAACTCCTAATTGTGTAAAAGATATAGGAATAGCTAATAAAAGGTTTTTTTTAAAATATTGTAAATATGTTGTATATTTTTTTATTATATTTTTATAAATGGAAATTTTACAATATTAATAGGAATTTTTTTTCTCTTATTGAAATAAAAATAGATTTTTTATCTAATTTATTTTTTATAATAAAACCTAATCCTATCCCTTTTTTTAGAATTGGAGAAAAACATCCGGATGTTACTTTTCCAATAATAGAATTTTTTTTATTTTTTAATAAATTACCTTGTCTAGGTATTTTATTTTCTTCTATAAAAAAAGAAAAAATTTTTATATGTACCTTTAATTTTTTGTTTTTTAATATTTTTTTTGCAATAAATTTTTTATTAAATTTTGTAATCCAAGATAATCCAGCTTCTATAGGAGTAATTCTTTCAGTTATATCTTGACCATATAAACGGTATCCCATTTCTATTCTTAATGAATTTCTACTTGCTATTCCACAAGGTATCATATTTGAAAAAGAACCTATATTTAAAATATTATTCCATACATATTCCGTATATTTATTATGAATATAAATTTCTACCCCTTTAGATCCAGTATATCCTGTTTTTGAAATCAAAATTTTATCTATATCTGAAAATTTTCCTATTTCAAAATGATAAAATGGAATTTTAGATAATGGAATATTTGTCAATTTTTGAATAGAAGATATAGATTTTGGTCCTTGTATGGATAAAAGTGAATATTCTTGAGATAAATCTAAAAATGTTAATTTTTTATTTTTTATATAATTATTTATCCATTTTTTATCTTTTTCAATATTTATTGCATTAACTATAAGTAAAAATTCTATTTTTGAAATTTTATAAATAATTAAATCATCAATAATACCTCCTAAAGTATTAACTAAACAAGTGTATTGGGCTTGTCCAGATTTTATATTAGACAAATTATTTATAGTTAGGTATTGAAGTAAATTATGAGAATCTTTTCCTTTTAAAATAAATTTTCCCATATGACTAATATCAAATATACCTACCGATTTTCTTACAGCTATATGTTCTTTTAATGAAGATGTATATTGAAGTGGCATAGAAAAACCAGAATAAGGGATCATTTTTGCTCCTAATTGTATATGTTTATTATATAATATTGTTTTTTTTAATCCATTAAGATCCATCATATTCTGCAAAATTATTTTTAGTTTCGTACAAAGTTATTTTTAAATTTAAATTAGAAGATATTTTTTTTTTAATTTTTTGCCAAAGAAAAATAACAATATTTTCCATTGTAGGATTAACATCATAAAATTCTTCAATATCTACATTAATATTTTTATGATCAAAAAGAATATTTATTTCTTCACGAAGAATATTTTTTAATTTTTGGATACTAAAAACAAATCCAGTTTTTGAATTTATTTTTCCTGTAATACTAACAATATATTCATAATTATGTCCATGATAATTGATATATGCACATTTTCCAAATTCTTCAATATTTTTATTATGATCCCAATGAGGATTATAAAGTCTATGTGCAGCACTAAAATGACCTTTTCTATTTATAGTTACTTTCATAATAATAATTATTATTATTTATTAAAAATTTAATTTTTTCAAATATTTATTTATAATAATTTTTAACCATATAGTATAAGAATTTGGGTATAAATACATATCTATAATCAATTTTTTTAATGTAATCCATTTCCATTTATCAACTTCTTTAGAATTAATTATAGGTGGATATGCATAATATCCTATAAAAACATGATCTAATTCATATTCTATTAATCCATTATTTAATAATTCATAATAAGTAAAACAAAATTTTTTTTCTAAAAAACAATCAAATCCCATTTCTTCTATTAAACATCGATGTGCAGCTTTTAAAATAGATTCATTTTTTTTAGGATGACTACAACATGTATTAGTCCAAAGTAATGAAGAATGATATTTTTTTGAAGATCTTTTTTGTAACATTAATAATTTATTATTATTCTTTGGATTATATTTAAATATAAATACTGATACTGCACTATGTAATAATCCTTTTATATGAACTTTTTCTTTTTTTTCAAAACCAATAATTTTATTTTTTTTTCCTATTAAAGGGATAAAAATATCTTTTTTTTTCATTATGATTTATTTTTTTGAATTTAGAATTACCAACTTTTTTTTAAAATTAATTTTTTCTATTAAAATAAAAATTGTATTTATTAGAAATTTATTTTAAAAAATTTAAAAAAATGAAAAAAAAAAATTATTATTAAATGAATTAAATAATTTAAGAAAAAATACTTTAATGTATACTTTAAATATAAAATATATTGATATAGGAATAAATACTTTAGTAGCAAAAATGTTAGTAAGTAAAAAATTACTTCAACCTATGGGATATCTTCATGGTGGTGCAACAATTGCTTTAGCAGAAAGTGTTGGAAGTGCATTATCTATAATAAATTTAAATCAAAATAATTTAAATGTTTTTAATATAGAAATCTCTGCAAATCATATACGAAATGTTAGAAATGGAATTATTTTTGCTAATTCAAAGATTATTCATAAAGGGGAAAAAATTCATTTCATAAAAATAAATATTTATAATAAACATAAAAATATTATTAGTTTTTGTAAAATGACCAATATAATAATTCCTAAAAAAAAAATATGAAATTTATAGAAATAAGTATTATTAATTTATACAAAAAAATAATAAAAAAATATTATAATAATGAGAGCTTTGTTTTATTTAAAAAACCTTATGAAAATAAAATTTATTTTTATTCTCGTGGTAATAATAGAAAAATTAAAATAAAAGAAAATTTTTTTTTAATTGGAAGTTTCAATCATAAAAATATCGTAAAAATTTATACTAACGAAATTTATTTTATAGATATAAAAAAAATTATATTTTCTAAAAAATTAATTACTATTCCTTCTTCTTTTTTAGATATAAATTTCTCTCATTTAATTTATTCATATGAATATCAAAATTTACTTAAAAAAGCTATTAAATTTATTAAAAATAATTACTTTAAAAAAGTAGTTTTATCTAGATTAATAAAAATACCATTTCAAAATTTTTATTTAAAAAAAACTTTTCAAAAATTAATTTTTTCTTATCCTAATTCTTTTATAAGTTTATGGTATGATTTTGCTTATGGTTTTTGGATAGGAGCTTCTCCAGAATTATTAATGAAATGTAATGATAAAAAATTAAAAACTGTAGCATTAGCTGGGACTATTTCATCTTTAGAAAATAAAAATAAATGGACAAAAAAAGAAATAGAAGAACATAAAATTGTAATAGAATATATTACTACTTTTTTAAAAAAGTATTATTCAGGAATTTTATCTATAGGAAAAACAAAAATACTGAATTTAGGTACTATAGAACATTTAAAAACTCCAATTAATTTTTCATTTTTTAAAAAACCAAATTTTTACGAAATTTTGGAAAATATGTATCCAACTCCTTCAATATGTGGTTATCCTAAAAGAAAATCTTTAGATTTTATTCAAAAATATGAAGGTTATAATAGAAATTTTTATACTGGATATTTTGGTCCTGTTGATAAAATTAATATGGAATTATATCTTAATTTAAGATGTGCAAAAATAAAAATGGATAAAAAAGAAATTAATTTATATGCAGGAAGTGGAATAACTATACATAGTAATGTAGATCAAGAATATTTAGAAACAGAAAATAAAATAAAAAATTATTTTTTCTAAATTTATTTTCAATTAATCTTTTTTTTTCTATAAAATTTTTTTTATAATTATACGTATACTTTTATTATAATGAAAATATTGAATAATCCAATTTGTTAAAACTATTATTTTATTTCTAAATCCAACTAGACTAATTAAATGAACAAACATCCAAATAATCCATGCTAAAAAACCTTTTAATTTAAAATAAGTAAAATCACATACAGCTTTATTTCTACCAATAGTAGCCATATTCCCTAAATTTTTATATTTAAAAGGGGGTCCTATTTTATTATTTAATAAAAAATAATTAAAATTTTTAGCTAGCCATTTTCCTTGTTGAATAGCAGGTTGTGCAGTCATAGGATGACCATTTGGATAATATTTATTTTTAATTATATATGCTACATCTCCAATAGCAAAAATATTTGGATATTTTAAAGTTTTAAGATAATTATCTACTAAAATTCTTTGTCCACTCATTATGTCTTCTTTTATAAATCCTTTAATTATAGCACCTTTTACTCCTGCTGCCCATATAACATTAGCAGATTCTATTTTTCTATTTTTATCCATAAAAATAATTTCACTATCGTAATCTTTTACTAAACAATTTAACCAAATATTTACTCCTAGTTCTTTTAAATTTTTAAAAGCTTGTTTTGAAGATTTTTCTGACATTCCATCTAATAATCTAGAAGATGCTTGTAATAAATGAATATTCATATGTTGAATATTTAAATCTGGATAATCATTTTGCAATATATATTTTTTCATTTCTGCTAAAGATCCAGCTAGTTCTACTCCAGTAGGACCACCACCAACAATAACAAATGTTATTAATTTTTCTCTTTCTTTAGAATTTTTTGTAAGTAATGCATATTCAAAATTTTGTAATATAAGACTTCTTATATTTAATGCTTCTGGAATTGATTTCATTGGTAAAGAAAAAAATTCTATATTTTTATTCCCGAAATAATTAGTTATAGATCCAGTAGCTATAATTAAATAATCATAAAATAAAATTCCTACATTTGTATGTATTTTTTTTTCTTTTATATTGATAAAATGTACATTAGCTAGTCTAAAAAAAAAGTTTTTTGTTTTTTTTATAATTGTTCTAATAGTATGTATAATCGAATCCGGTTCTAATCCCGATGTTGCTACTTGATATAATAAAGGTTGAAAAGTATGATAATTATTTTTATCAATAAGAACTACTTGAAATTTATCTCTTCTCAATTTTTTAGCAACTTGTAATCCAGCAAATCCAGCTCCAATTATTACGACTCTTTTTAAATTATTTTTTATTGGAATATTCATAGTCAAAAGTTTGACGTATAAATTTATTATAAAAAATTATATTTTCATTTTAATTAATAAATTAATAATTTTGTTAATAAAGATAAAGATTATATAATTTTATGATTTATTATTTTATTATAGGAATAACATTTTTTATTAGTGTTATAGTAAGTAAAATTTTGAAAGATAAAATTCAGACATATTCTAAATTTTATTTGCAAAATCATATGAGTGGAAAAGAAATAGCAGAAAAAATGTTAACAGATAATGGTATTTATGATGTAAATATTATATCTGTAGAAGGAGAATTAACTGATCATTATAATCCATTAAATAAAACAATTAATTTAAGTGAAAAAGTTTATTATGAAAATTCTTCTGCTTCTGCTGCTATTGCGGCTCATGAATGTGGTCATGTTTTACAACATAAATGGGGTTATAATTTATTAAAATTCCGAAATGGATTAATTCCTATTTTAAATTTTAGTTCTAAATTTACACATTTAGCTATTATGATTGGCCTTACAATATTTTATAGTTCAGAAGGAAAAAATTCTTTTATTCTTAAATTAGGTATAGGTTTATTTTCTTTAGCAGTTTTTTTTTCTTTTATTACTCTTCCAATAGAATTTGATGCTAGTAAAAGAGCTTTAACATGGTTAAAAAATAAAAATATGGTAACATTTCAGGAATATGAGCAGGCAAAAGATTCTTTAAAATGGGCAGCAATGACTTATGTTATTTCAGCCTTAGGAAGTTTAGCTCAATTAATGTATTTTTTATCTATTTTTAATAATAAAAGAGATGAATAATTTCAATTATTTTTTATTTTTTTAGAATTTCTAGGATTTTTACGAATATTACCATATGTTTTATTTTTATTTTCCTTTTTAGTTTTTTATCTCCTTTACCCATTTTTTAAAATTTTTTGAATAATTTTATTATGTATTTCTTTGTTTTTTTTTAAAAAAAAATATCTTGAGTATTTTCAATAATTATGTTAGAATATTTAATTTTTTTTTTATTAGAAATTTGAAATTTAATACGATTCATAATTTTTTTTTCATTTAGATGATCTCTTTTAATAATTCGTTCAATCATTTTTTCTATAGGTGAAATAATAGTAATAATTAAATCACAATTTTTATAAGATCCACTTTCAAATAAAATAGCAGATTCTTTTATAGAATAAAAAGTTTTTTGTGAAAAAATCCAATTTTTAAAATCTAAAAAAATCCATGGATGAATAATAGAACATAATAATTTTAAATAAATAGGATTTTGAAATACTATTTTAGATAAAAATTTTGTATTTACTTTATTATTTTTATATGATTTTTTAACCAAAAAATTTATAATATTATTTTTTAATAATTTTATTTTATTCATTAAAATTTTACTTCTTTGATCTGATGAATATACAGGAATTCCAATATTTTTAAAAAAAAGAGGGAAAATAAACTTTTTCCAAGATCCCATATTTCCAGTAATTCCTATTAACAATGATCTCATTTTTTCTCGATATTTTCTTTAAATTCTATTTCTTTTATTTTATTATTATTTTTATTTTTTTTTAATAAATTTTCATAACGTAACTGAGATAATTCTTTAGATATAGCGTTTTTTTCAAATTTTATTTTTCCTGTAATAGTTTCTAATATACAGAAATGATTTGTAATTTCTATAATTTTTCCATGTAATCCAGAATTTGTTACTATGTAAATTCCTTTTTTTAAATTTTTTTGAAATTTTTTTTCTATTTTTTGTTTTCGTATTTGAGGACGTATCATAAAAAAATAAAATACAATAAATATTAATACAAACATTAAAATAGTGTTTGTTATAGAATTTTGTAATATAGAAAACATAAAATTTAATATTTTTTTTGAATATATAATAAATAAAATGAGTAAGAAAATAATTATATTAATTTTTTTTCAATTTTAAATATTTTATTTTGTTTATATAATAATTTGAATACTTTATCTAGAATACCATTAATGAAAATTTTACTTTTTTCCATACAAAATATTTTTGTAATTTCTATATATTCATTTATAGTTGCTTTTGGAGGAATATTTGGAAAATATAAAAATTCACAAATAGCCATTTGTAATATGATTAAATCTACAGTAGCTATTCTATTTATAGTCCAATTTTTAGATATATATTCAATTAATTTATTAAATTCATCTTTATGATAAATTGTATTTCTATATAAATCAATAATAAATTTTTTATTTTCATTATTTTTATAAATATTATATAATTTAAAATTTTTAGGGGTAGATAATTTTATAGATTGTAAAGTTTTACAAACTATCATATGTGCGATATATAAATTTTCGGATCCATTTATTACATATCTATCCTCAATATAATCAATTAATTTTTTATTAGGAATTATACTATTTTTATAATATTTTATAATAAAATTTTTTTCCTCTTCAAAAGAAGAATTAAATTTTTGTATAGAATTTTTAAAAATTTGTGATTTTTGCATTTCTTTTATTAATAAAAAAAGAAAAGATTCATCCTGTTTTATCCATAATTTTTTTTCATAATATTTTAAATATTTATATTTTAATAAATATTTATTATTAGATAATATTTTAATGATGGAATTATATGCTATTTTTTGTATAGAATTTATTTTTTTTTTAGTTGAAATTTCATTCATATTTTTTATAGCTTTATCTCTAATTTTTAATATTAAATAGAGTAAAAAAATATATAATTCATGTAGTTCTTCAATATTTTGAAGCATATTTTTTTCTACTTTTTTAAAATTTATTTTAGATAAATGTTGGGCATATAAAAATTGCAAACTTCTTATTCTGAAGTATCGCCTAATTAACATTTTTTTATGGTATTAATTTTTTATAGTTTACAATTATATAAATAAAATTTTAAACTTAAAAGTTTGGATTTTTATTATATTGGTTAGTTTATTTATTTACCGAATATTTAATGAGTCATATTACAGAATATATTTTTTTTATTCGCCAATATATATAGGTTTAGGAGATATATATTTTATTAATTTTAATAGTTTTATTTTTAATGATTTTTATATAAATATTCCGAATTAGATTAAATATTGACTCTTATAAGAATTCCTAATTTCTAGACTATTCATTTACAAGAAATTTTTTCTAGAATTAATGTTCTAGAATTAATGTTGTTAAATCATTTGTATTTTAATTTTTTTTTCAAGAAAAATATAAAAAATTATATTAAAATATTAAAAAAAATATAGCATTAGTTAAAATGGATATTATTTTATTTTTTATTATTTTTTTTAGAGGTAAAAAATATTTTAAAGGAGAAATAATAGAAATTCTTACAAAATTTTTATGTATATAAATGTATTAGTTTTATTTATAATTCTAATTTTTTAAAAAATTAATATAATCTTAAGAAATTAGGTATCTTTTTTTTTTCTCATATTTTATTATTAAAATAATATAGTTTTTGTAAATATTAAAAAAGAAAATTTATATAAAGTTTATGAAACTACAAGGAAAATAATGATAGAAGAGGAAATTATTAATTTTAAAATGAGTATGAAATGATTCATAGAATAGAGAAGTAAACATTATCTAGAGGAAAAAAAATAAAAAAATGTATTGTAATAAAAATTATAAGTAATCCAAGAATATTTATATTTGATGATAGTTTTTTCTATAGATTAAAAAACTATAAAATTAATAATTTTTTATTTAGATTTGCTTAATTAGGATTTATAATTTTGTTTGAAATGGACGAAAAAGAAAATATTAAAGAAAGAAATGAAATTTGTTCACGTACTTTAAAAACAGGAAGTCGTACATATTTTTTTGATGCTAGAGAAACAAGAGCAGGAGATTATTATTTGACTATTACTGAAAGTAAAAAAATTTTTTCTGAAAGTGGAGAAATTACTTATAAAAAACATAAAATTTATTTATATAAAGAAGATTTTTCTAAATTTCAGAGTATACTTGATGATATGATTCGATTTATTATAAATGAAAAAGGGAGAGAAGTAATTTCAGAACGTCATCAAAAAGATTTTAAAAATCATACATTTAATCAAGAAATTAAAAAAATTCATAAAAAACCATTAGAAAAAAAAAACATTACAAATATTAATTTTGAGGATATATAAATAAGTATATTTAAGTATTGGTAAATTTCATATTATATAATATTTTTAGTATATTTTCAAATATGATTTAGTTTATTGATAGATAATATTTTTATATTATGGAAAATTATAGAAATATAATGAAGAATATTAATACTTTTATTTTTGATGTTGATGGGGTATTAACTAATTGTACTTTAAATTTATTTCCTGATGGGAATATGGTACGTCAAATGTTTGCTAAAGATGGATTTGCTATAGAATTAGCGAAAGATAGAGGATATAATTTATGTATTATTACAAGAGGTGCAGATTTAATGGTTTTTCGTCGTTTAAGAGATTTTAATATTCAATATATTTATCAAGGTATTGATAATAAAAAAAAATATTTGGATGAATATTGTAATATTTTAAATATTACTAGAAAAAAAATATTATATATGGGGGATGATATTCCAGATATTGAAATTATGCAATCTGTAGCTTTACCTTGTTCCCCAATAGATGCAGTACCAGAAGTAAAAAAAGTATCTAAATATATTTCTCCTAAAAAAGGAGGTAGGGGGTGTGTAAGAGATGTAATAGAACAAACTTTGAAAATTCAAAAAAAATTGGTTATAATAATAAAAAAAAAATAGTGTCCATCGACACTATTTTTTTTTTATTATTTCTTCTTATTTTTATTTAATATTATTCCTCATTTACATCATTCCTCCCATTCCACCACCACCAGCTCCAGGCATTGGTGGAGAACTTGGTTCATCTTTTTTTATTTCTGTAACAACACATTCAGTAGTTAATAACATTCCTGAAACTGATGCTGCATTTTCTAATGCAACTCTTGCTACTTTAGTAGGATCTATAATTCCTTCAACTATCATATTTTTATATTCTCCAATTTTTGCATCATAACCAAAATCACCTTTTCCCTCAGCTACTTTAGCAACTACTACAGAACCTTCTCCACCTGCATTAGCTACAATTTGACGTAAAGGTTCTTCTAATGATCTTCTTACTATTTGTATTCCGGTATCTTGATCAGAATTATCTCCTATAATATTTTCTAATGATTTGATTGCTCGAACTAATGCAACACCACCACCAGCTACAATACCTTCTTCAACTGCCGCACGAGTAGCATTTAAAGCATCATCTACACGATCTTTTTTTTCTTTCATTTCTACTTCAGATGCAGCTCCTACATAAAGGACAGCAACTCCACCAGCTAATTTAGCAAGACGTTCTTGTAATTTTTCTTTATCATAATCAGATGTAGTAGATTCTATTTGAGCTTTTATTTGATCTACACGTGCTCTTATATCCTTTTTACTACCTCCACCATTAATAATAGTAGTATTATCTTTATCAATAATAACTCTTTCAGCTTTTCCAAGCATTTTTAATTTAACATCTTCTAATTTACTTCCAGTTTCCTCTGAAATTACAGTACCTCCTGTAAGAATAGCAATATCTTCTAACATTGCTTTTCTTCTATCTCCAAATCCTGGAGCTTTTATAGCTGCTACTTTTAATGTTCCTCGAATTTTATTTACTACTAAAGTAGCTAATGCTTCACCTTCTACTTCTTCAGAAATAATAAGTAAAGGTTTACCTGATTGAGCTACAGGCTCTAATATAGGTAATAAATCCTTCATTGCAGCAATTTTTTTATCAGATAGTAGAATTTGTGGTTGATCAAATTCTGTTATCATTTTCTCAGTATTTGTTACAAAATAAGGAGATTGATAACCTCTATCAAATTGCATACCTTCTACTACATCTACTGATGTATCTGTTCCTTTTGCTTCTTCTACAGTAATTACTCCTTCTTTTCCAACTTTTTCAAAAGCATCTGCTATTAATGCACCAGTTTTTTCATCATTATTTGCAGATATAGAAGCTACTTGTTTTATTTTATCGGTATTTCCTCCAACTTCTCTAGATTGTTTTTTTAAATCTAAAATAACAACTTCTAATGCTTTATCTATTCCTCTTTTTAAATCCATTGGATTTGCTCCAGCCGCTACATTTTTTAACCCTTCTCTAACGATAGCTTGAGCTAATACAGTTGCAGTTGTTGTCCCATCTCCAGCTACATCATTAGTTTTTGAAGCTACTTCTTTAACCATTTGGGCTCCTAGATTTTCTATTGAATCTTCTAATTCTATTTCTTTAGCTACAGTAACTCCATCTTTAGTTACTTGAGGACCTCCAAAAGACTTTTGTAATACTACATTACGTCCTTTTGGTCCTAAAGTTACTTTAACCGCATTAGCTAATGCATCTACTCCTTTTTTTAATTTATCTCTTGCTTCAATATCAAATTTAATATCTTTTGCCATAATTTTTATATTTTTTAAATTACAAGTTATGGATTATTCATAATTATTTATTATTTCAATAATTAATTATTATATAACTGCTATTACATCAGATTCCCGCATGATAAGATATTCTTCTCCTTCCCATTTTAATTCAGTTCCAGAATATTTTCCATATAAAATTCTATCTCCTTTTTTTAGAATCATAGGTTCATTTTTTTTTCCATTTCCAATAGATATCACAGTTCCTTTTTGTGGTTTTTCCTTTGCAGTATCAGGAATTATTATACCTGATGCTGTTTTTGTTTCAGCAGGATCAGGTTTTACTAGTACTCGATCTGCTAAAGGTTTAATCTTTACTTCCATCATATTTAAAATAATTTTTAAAGTTAATGATACTAATCCCGTTCAAAGCCAAAAACATGCCAAATAAAAAATATTTGAATTTTTTGTATTTAACTAATATTATATGCCATAATGACATATTTTTTTTTATAAATTATGTTTTAATAAATAATTAAAAAATAAAACTAAAAAAAATATAAAAATAGATAATATCCAAGTTAATTTTTCTAAAAAATTATTTGTTCTTTTAATTCCAAAAAGTCTAAAATTTTTATCCATAAAAGATTGATAAAAAATTCCTTTTTTAGGATTTTGTATTAAAATTATTATAATAAGAAAAAAACATATTAAAATAATAAACATTCCTATAAATATAATTGAATACATACATAATTAATTACCAATTATTAAATATTTTATTATATAATTGAGAAACTAAATTATTAATAATTTTTTCTGTTATAAGATAATTTTCTAATGGAAAGTTATCTTGTTGAGAAAAAGATTTTACAATATCAAAATATTTTTCCCAATTTTTTTCTGGATTTAAATTATCTTTACAATAAATTTTTACTGTCATTTTAATAAATTTTAATTTTGAATTTCTTTTTTTAATTATTTTATAGTCTATAAAATCTCCAGATAAATGAATATTCCCTCCTTTTTTTACAAAATTCCAAGGAGTGTGTTTTAAAATAAAATTTTCAAATTTTTTTTTAAATTCAAAAGAAATAGATTTTCCTGAAATATTTATATTATTATCTGAAAAATTTCCAATTTCTATTGTTTTTTTATCTTTATCCAATAAAAAAGGTTTATAATGACAATGACTATTATTTAAAAAAACGTAAAAGAGAAATATAATAAAAATATTTTTATAAACCATATTGTTTAATTTTTCTATATAATGTTCTTTCTGAAATACCTAATTCTATTGCGGTTTTCTTTCTTTTTCCATTATTTTTTTTTAAAGCTTTTTTAATAAATTCAATTTCTTTTTTTTGTAATGAAAAAGAATTAGATTCTTTTTTTGAAACATCTTCTTCTATTTCTTCATAATCGAAATCATATTTTGATAAAGGTTTTGAAGAATTTTCTAATTGAAATATTGAATCTTTTACTATAGATTTAATAGAATTATTGGAAGGTTTAATTATTTTTCCAAATACTTTTTCCATAAGTTCTTGATTTTTTTTTATAAATTTATTATCATTGTTATTTTTTATTAATTGTAAGGTTAAGTTTTTAAGATGATTTAAACTTTTTTTCATATCAAATAAAATTTTATATAGAAAATCTCTTTCGTTAGAAAAATTTTGAAAAAAATACTCATTATTTATTGGATGAGAAAATGATAAAAATGGGATATTTTCTGGAATATATTCTTTTAATTTTTCTGATGAAATTTCACGTTTTTTTTCTATTACTGACATTTGTTCTATAATATTTTTTAATTGTCTTATATTTCCAGGCCAAGGATATTTTTCTAGATATATTATAGCATCTTCAGTCAATTTCATTGAAGGAATATGATATTTATCTGAAAAATCATTAGAAAATTTTTTAAATAATAATTTAATATCATTTTTACGAAAACGTAAAGGAGGAAGATTTATTTGAACTGTATTAAGACGATAATATAAATCTTCTCTAAATTTTCCTTTTTGAATAGATTCTAGAAGATTTAAATTAGTTGCAGCTACAATTCGTATATTAGTTTTTTGTATTTTAGAAGACCCAACTTTTATAAATTCACCTGTTTCTAAAATTCGAAGTAGACGAACTTGTGTAGTTAAAGGTAATTCACCAACTTCATCTAAAAATATAGTTCCTCCATTTGCACCTTCAAAATATCCTTTTCGCATATTTGTAGCTCCTGTAAAAGATCCTTTTTCATGTCCAAATAATTCACTATCAATAGTTCCTTCTGGAATTGCCCCACAATTTACAGCAATATAAGAATGATGTTTTCTATAGGAAAATTGATGAATTATTTTAGGAATAAATTCTTTTCCTACTCCACTTTCTCCAAGAACTAGTACGGAAATATCTGTTGGTGCAACTTGAATAGTTTTTTCTAAAGCTCTATGTAAAGCATAATCATTCCCAATAATGGAAAATTTTTTTTTTATGTTATGAATAGATTCCATATATGGATTTTACTTATTTATTTTTTTTCTATTCCTATTCCTATTAATGTAGCAGATGTATAATCTATTATTTTTATAAAAACGGTTTCTCCTATTTTATAAGTTTTTTTTGGAAAAACTATTACAATATTTTGAGTATTTTTTCCATACCAATATTGATTATTTTTTTTAGATTCTCCTTCTATTAAAACTTCTTGAATTTTTCCTATATATTTTTTCATTTGAAAAATAGAATGATCTCTTTGAAGGTTAATAATTTCTTGTAATCGTTTTTTTTTTATAAATTCTGGAACATTATTTTCTAATTTATTATAAGAATAAGTTCCAGGTCTAGGAGAATATGAAAACATATAACCATAATTATATTTTACTTCATTCATTAAACTAATTGTTTCTTGATGATCTTTTTCATCTTCATTACAAAATCCAGTCATAATATCATGAGATATAGAACATTCAGGAATTATAAATTTAATTTTTTTAATTAAAGAAAGATATTGTTTACGAGTATATTTTCTATTCATTAATTTTAATATTTTATCGCTACCAGATTGGACTGGTAAATGAATATGTTTACATATATTAGAATGTTTTGATATTACTTCTATTACTTTATTAGACATATCATGTGGATTAGAAGTAGAAAAACGAATTCTCATAAAAGGTATTTCTATAGCTAATAAATCTAAAAGTTTAGAAAAATCTATTATTTTTTTTTTTTCAGTGTATATTTTTTTATAAATTCTTTTTTTTAATCCATCATTACCCAACCATACGTAAGAATCTACATTTTGACCTAAAAGAGTTACTTCTTTAAATCCTTTTTTATATAAAGTTTTACATTCTTTAATTATAGAATATGGATCACGACTAATTTCTCTTCCTCTTGTAAAGGGAACTATACAAAAAGTACACATGTTATCACATCCTCTTGTTATACTTAAAAATGCTGTTATTTTATTTTTTTTTCTAAATGGCTTTATATTGTCATAGGTTTCTTTTTTAGATGAAAAAATATGAGAAATTTTTTCTCCTTTCATAGATAAACTAATTATACTAGGTATTTTTTTATAGTAATCTGGTCCAATTGTAAAATTAATCAAATTATTATCTAAAAAATTTTTTTTCATTGAATTTGATAAACAACCCAAAATACCGAATAATATAGGTTTTTCTTTTTTTAAATATTGTAATTTTTGTAATCTATTTTTTATAGCTAATTCTACTTTAGTTCTTATAGAACAAGAATTTAATAAAATTATATTTGCTATTTTCAAATTTTCTGTTAAAAAAAATCCATTATTTAATAATATAGAAGTAACTATTTCATTATCAGAAATATTCATTTGACATCCATAACTTTCTATATAAAAAAAATGTTTTTTAAATACTAAATTTTTTTCATTCATTATTAATTAATTTCTTTAAAAATTTAAAGATAAAAAAAAATGTCATTATGTCATATATAATGTAAAATTATTATTATTTATAAATTATGGAATTTGAAGTATTTTTTTAGCGTAAATAATCATTTTTTTATCTCCCGTAGATTTTTCTTTTACATTAGAAAGTTTAATAACAGATATCCATTTTTTTTTTGGAATCGCTTTTACCATTTTAATAACTATATTCATTGATGGAGGTCCAACATCATTGGTGAAATTAGTTCCTATACAAAAAAATGGAATAATTTTATTTTTACAAAAAGAGGAAATATAAGTTATTTTATACGGATTAAGATTATCGGAAAATATAATTTTTTTTTGTAATGGATTGATTTTAAATTTTTTATAATGTTTTATAGTTTCCTCAATAAAAAAAATTGGATCTCCACTATCATGTCTAATACCTTCAAAAATATTTGCTAAGTTTTGATCAAAATTTTTAAAAAAAATCGGAGTAGTATATGTATCAGATAAAGCTATACCTAAATTTTTTCCATATATATTTAACCAATTTTTCATAGAAATTTTATCAGCCATATTAAATCCATATTTAGCTGCATGAAACATTACCCATTCATGTCCTTGAGTCCCAATAGGTTTTATTGATAAAATATGGGATAAATGTACATTACTAGTACCTATAAAAAAAGATGGAGCTTCTTTTTTTATAAATTTTAAAACTAATTTATGTATTTGATATGAAAATCTTCTTCTAGTTCCGTATTCTCCAATTTTTATATTTAATTTTTTATATTTATTTAATTTTTCTTTCGTTAAAAAAAGAATTTTTTTATTTGAAATTCGTTTTGCATCTGTTAATTGATAATATAATTCAGATATTATTGCCATTAAAGGTACTTCCCATAAAATAGTTCTATGCCATAATCCTTCTATATGTATTTGTATATTTTTTCCTTTTTGAGATATATTAACTTCTTTTGGATTATATTGATATTTTTTTAAAAAATCAAGATAAGTAGAATCTAAATAAGGACAATTTTTTTCTAAAAAAATCCTTTCTTCATTTGATAATTTTAGATCCGACATTTTATCAAGATTTTTTTTTAAAAGATTAGCAAAATTTCTTGGAAAAGAATGTTTTCCACGATTTATAAATTCATATTTAGTTTTTACTAAAGGAAATAATTTTATTACAGCATTTTGCATAGTAAATTTATAAAAATCATTATCTAATAAAGAAGATACAATAGAAAATTCATTCATTATATTCATTAAATATAATCTTCGATAATTATTATTATTTGGAATACCTAAAAATAAAAAATTTTTTCAAAAAATTTTGTTTTTTTTATATATGAAGTTAAAAAACTTCTTCAATAAGAATATTTTTCTTTTAGAAAAAATATTTCTCTAAATTTGCTTTTAAAACAATTTATTTTTTAATTATGGATTATACGAAATTATACGTTGGCAATTTATCTTATGATATGACAGAACAAGAATTAAAAGAATATTTTGAATCTATAGGAGAAGTTATTAACGCAAAAATTATTTTTGACGAATCTACTTCTAATAAAAGAAGTAAAGGATTTGGATTTATAGAAATGTCTAATGAAGAAAATGCTAAACAAGCTATAGAAAAATTAAATGGAACAGAATTTATGGGAAGAAATATTATTGTTTCTGTAGCTAGACCAAGGATAAAAAGAGATTAATTCTTTTTTTATTTTTCTATACGTCTACATCTGTATTTATATAAATAAAAATAAAAAAAATACTGAAATATTAATAATAATGTTAGTGAATTCACTATATGGATTTTTATGAAAAAATTATATGGAACAGGTGTAGCGTTAGTTACTCCTTTTAAAAAAAATAGAAAAATTGATTTTAATGGACTTGAAAAGCTTTTAAAATATATAGAAGATAAAGTGGATTATTTAATAATATTAGGTACTACAGCAGAAACTTCTACTTTAGAAGAAAATGAAAAAAAAGATATAATTGAATGTATTAAAAATTCCAATTATAAAAAAATACCTTTAATATTAGGAATAGGAGGTAATAATACAGAAAATGTTATCAAAAAAATAAAAAGTATAAATTTATCAGATTTTTTAGCAATTCTTTCTATTTCTCCTTATTATAATAATCCATCTCAAGAAGGAATATATCAACATTTTAAATCTATTATTAATAATACAGATGCCAATATAATCGTTTATAATGTTCCTAAGAGAACAGGATCAAATGTTTTTCCTGAAACAATTATTCGTTTAGCTAATGATTTTAATAGAATTATAGGAATAAAAGAAGCATCTGGTAATATTTTACAATCTTATAAGATTATAAAAAAAAAACCAAAAAATTTTAGTGTGATAGCAGGAGATGATTTTATTTCTTTGCCTTTAATACTAGGTGGAGGAAATGGAATTATATCTGTAATAGCTCAAGGATTTCCAGATAAAATATCTAAAATGATTTCTTTAGCGAAAAGTAATAAAGTTAAAGAAGCTTTTTCAATTTTTTATGAAATTTTTAATATGATTTATCTTATTTATGAAGAAGGAAATCCTACAGGAATAAAAACTTTTTTGGAGATTATAGGTATATGTAGTTCATATGTAAGATTACCATTATTAAGTGGAACTTATAATTTAAAAAAAAAAATGGAATTTTTATTAAAAAAACTATAAATTAATTATTTAATTTTTATTATGTTTAGTAAAAAAATACAAGTAGAATTAAAAAAACAATTAAATAGAGAATTAGAATCTTCTCAATTATATTTATCTATGGCATCTTGGGTTGAATATAAATATGGTGGTCTTGATGGAATATATAATTTTTTATATGATCATTCGGATGAAGAAAGAAGACATATGTTGAAGTTAATAAAGTATATTAATAAAAGAGGAGGATATGTGGATAATTTTAATAAAAGTGAATATTATATTTTTGAAAAAATTTCATATAATTCTTTGATGAATTTATTTTATAAATTATTTGAACATGAAAAAAAAAATTCTTTGGAAATTAATTTTTTAGTTGAATTATCATTACAGGAAAAAGATTTTTTTACATATAATTTTTTACAATGGTATGTCGAAGAACAAATAGAAGAAGAAGTTTTAATAAAAAAAATATTGGATAAAATTGAATTAATTGGAGAAGATAAAGGTGGTTTATATTTATTTAATCATGATATTAAAAATTTTTATTCAAAAAAATTTGGAAAAAATTAGATAATTATGAATTATAACAAAATTATTTTTTTTTTATTATTTATAATAACTGGATGTTATGATGGAAAACATTTATCAAAATGGAATACTAATTTTTATAATAAAAAAAATGAAATTTCTATATTAGAAAATATTTTTCGAAAATTGAATCTTTTTTCAAAAAAAAAGTATTTAGAAAATAATTATGAGGAAAATGAATCATTTAAACGTGGATTGACTTATTATTTTAAATCTTTAAATTTCGATTTAGATCAAAAGAAAACTAAAGAAGCAATTGAAGTCTTAAATAAATTTATTAAAGCATATCCAAATAGTTCGAAATTAGAAGAAATTAATGAAATTTTAAATAAATTATCAAAAAGACTTGAAAAAAAAGATTATTATATTGCTAATACATATTTTTTTATGAAAAAATACCAATCATCTTTAATTTATTTTCAAAATTTTTTAAATAATTTTCCAAAAAGTAATTTTAAAGAAGATGTTTTATACAAAATTTGTTTAATTACATATAAACTTTCTATTAATAAAAAAGAAAATCAAAAAAATAAAATTTCAAATTTTATTGATGCATATTATAAATATGTAAAATTATATCCAAATTCTTCTAATATAAAAAAATTAAAAATTTTTATGAAAAATTATTAAAATAATGAATTTTAAAGAAATTAAAGCTCCAATAAATACAGAAACAATAGATCGTGAAGAATTAGAAAAAAAATCCGGAAAAAATATTTATGGAACTATTTGTATTTTAGACAAAATTAGTCAAAAAATTAGTCAAAAAATTAAAGAAAATTTAGATAAAAAATTGGAAGAATTCAATTTTATAAATAAAAATAATTTAGAAGAAATTTTTGAAAATAAGGAACAAATAGATTTATCTAAATTTTATGAAAAACTTCCAAAATCTACATCTATTTCTATTCAATATTTATTAGATAATAAAATAAAAATTAATTAATAATATTTTCATAATCTTCTAAAAATTTTTTCAGTCCTATTTTTGTTAATGGATGGTTAAATAAAGATAGAATTATTTTTAATGGAGATGTTACTGCATATATTCCTATTTTAGAACATTCTATAATTTGTAATGGATTACGTATTGAGGCTGCTAAAATTTTTGTATCAAAATGGTAATTATTATAGATATTTTTAATTTCCTTTATTAAATTTAATCCATTATATGATAAATCTTCTAATCTTCCTAAAAATGGAGAAATATAATTAGATCCTGCCTTTGCAGCTAAAATAGCTTGACCAGAGGAAAATACTAAAGTACAATTAGTTTTAATATTTTTTTTTGATAAATATTTTATTGCTTTAATTCCATCTTTAATCATCGGAATTTTTACTACTATTTTTGGATGTAAAAGTGAAATTTTTTCACCTTCTTGAATCATATCTATATAATTTGTACTTATTAATTCTGCACTTACATCTCCTTCCTCATCATCTAATAATTGACAAATAGATATATAATGATTATTAATCTTATTTTTTGGAATAAATTCTTTTGATATTAAAGTAGGATTTGTTGTTACACCATCTAATACCCCTAATTTTTTTGCCTGTTTTATTTCTTTTAAATTAGCTGTATCTATAAAAAATTTCATATATTTTTAATAAGTAATAAAAACAAATTTATAAAAAATTAAGAATAAAAATTTGTAAATTTATATTTATCAAAAATTATAATTATGAATTTTGATGTTATTGTTTTAGGTAGTGGCCCAGGTGGTTATATTGCCTCTATACGATCTGCACAACTTGGAATGAAAACTGCTGTAATAGAAAAAGATTCTTTAGGTGGTGTATGTTTAAATTGGGGGTGTATTCCAACAAAATCTATTTTAAATAGTGCTAAAATTTTACAAGAAATAAAAAAAAATAAAAAATTATTTGGTATAAATCAAATAAAAGTTGACTTTTCTCAAATACTTTCTAAAAGTAGAAATATCGTAGATAAAATGAGAAAAAGAATTTCATTTTTAATGAAAAAAAATGGAATACATGTTATTCATGGAGAAGCAAAATTAAAAAAAGGAAAAAAAATTGAAATTTTTAGAGATAAACAAAAAATTGGGGAATGTTATGCTTCACATATTATTATAGCTACAGGTGGGAAACCCAAAATTGAAAAAAAATTTCAACAAAATCCCAAAAAAATAATAGGATATAAAGAAGCATTATCTCTTTCAAAATTACCTAAAAAAATGATTATTATCGGTTCCGGTTCTATTGGATTGGAATTTTCTTATTTTTATCATTCTATGGGAACAGAAGTTATCCTTATAGAGCTTTTTCCTAAACTTTTTCCAAGTGGAGATGAAGAAATATCTGATCAAATAAAATTTATTTTTGATAAGATAGGAATTAAAAGTTATGTTTCATCTTTTATAAAAAAAATAAATTATACTGATAAAGGAATTATAGTTGATATTAAAAATTCTAAAAAAAATATTACTATAGAAGCAGAAATAGTACTTTCTGCAATTGGAACTATTCCAAATATTAATATAGGATTAGAAGAAATTGGAATTAAAACTAAAGATGGTTTTATAGTAGTAGATGAAAAATATAGAACAAATATAGAAGGTTATTATGCTATTGGAGATGTAATTGAAGGACCATCATTAGCACATGTAGCTTCGAATGAAGCAATTTCATGTATTGAAAATATCAAAGAATTAAATCCTCAAAAAATAGATTATGGAAATATTCCAAAATGTGTTTATTGTTCTCCAGAAATTGCATCAGTAGGTTATACTGAAAAACAAGCTAAAGAAAAAGGATATAAAATTAAAGTTGGAAAATTTCCTTTTCATTCTATTGGAAAATCAATTTGTGATGAAAATATTGAAGGTTTTGTTAAAGTTATTTTTGACGAAAAATATGATGAATGGTTAGGTTGTCATATGATTGGAAATAATGTTTCGGAACTTATTTCTGAAGTTGTAGTTGCTAGAAAATTAGAGGCAACTAATTATGAAATAATGGGAAGTATTCATCCACATCCTTCATTAAGTGAATCAATTCTTGAATCTATTTTTCATGCTTATGGAAAATCAATTCATTTATAATTATTTTTTTCATAAAAAAAATTATAATTATTCTTAAGTATTAAGTGTACTGATCGGAATTATTTATTCCCTTTTATCATAATTTCTATATATTTTTTATATTATTTATCATTATTTTTTTTATGATACACATTATATTATTTGGTCCACCAGGATGTGGAAAGGGTACTCAAGCAAAAATTTTAGAAAAAAAATTCAGATTAGTTCACTTATCTACCGGAATGCTATTTAGACATCATATAAAAAATAAGACAAATTTAGGTAAACTTTCTCGTTATTATATTAATAAAGGGATATTAGTTCCTGATCAGATTACAACAAATATGTTGAATATAGAAATAAAAAAACATATTCAATCTAAAGGTATTATTTACGATGGATATCCTAGGACAAAAAAACAAGTTTTTTCTTTAGAAAAAATATTAAAATCTTTATTTTTAGGTAAGATCAATATAATTTTTTCTTTTGAAATAAAGAAAAAATTATTAATCAATAGATTATTAAAAAGAGGGAAGATTAGTCATCGTGATGATGATTCGGATATTATTACAGTTCAAAGAAGAATAGAAGAATATAATAAAGAAACTTTTTTTATTTGGAATGAAAAAAAATGGAAAAATAATTTTATAAAAATAAATGCTTCTTCTTCTATAAATGAAATTTCTTTTTTTTATAGAAAAAGAAATTTCAAATTTAAATATTTAAATAATAATTTTTTTTATGAAAAATAATTTTATAGATTCTATAAAAATTTATTGTAAAAGTGGTGATGGAGGAAAAGGATGTATTCATTTTCATAAAAAAAAATATATAAAAAAGGGAATTCCTGATGGAGGATCAGGTGGTAAAGGAGGTAATATTATTATACGAGGAAATTCTAATATTAATACTTTTATTCATTTAAAATATAATAAACATTGGATTGCTGGATCTGGAAATCCAGGAAAAAAAAATAATATTACCGGAAAAAATGGTAAAAATTTATTGATTGAAGTCCCTATAGGAACTATAATTAAAAATATCAATGATACTATTTTAGTAGAAATAATTAAAAATGATCAAAAAAAAATTTTATTTAAAGGTGGAAAAGGAGGAAAAGGGAATATTTTTTTTAAAAATTCGAAATATCGATTTCCATTTTATGCACAATCCGGAATAAAAACTACAGGAAATTGGATATTTTTAGAATTAAAAATTTTAGCAGATGTTGGTTTAATTGGATTTCCAAATTCCGGAAAATCAACTTTACTTTCTATAATTACGAAAGCAAAACCAAAAATAGGAAATTTTCCTTTTACAACTAAAATACCTAATTTAGGAATAGTTAAAATGAATTATGAGACTTTTTTAGTAGCCGATATTCCCGGTATTATAGAAAAGGCTTCAAAAGGTAAAGGATTAGGGTATACTTTTCTAAGACATATAGAACGTAATCTAGTTCTATTATTTTTAATTTCTTCAGAAAAAAAAAATAATAAAATGGAATATTTTATATTATTGAATGAATTAAAACAATTTAATCGAAAATTATTAAATAAAAAACGTTTATTAGTTATTTCTAAATCAGATTTAATTGATAATGAAATAAAAAAAAATATAAAAAATTTTTCTAAAATTAGGAGAAAATATCATTTTTATTTCTTCTTTTACAAAAGAAGGAATAAATCAATTAAAAAATAAATTATGGGATTTAATTAAAGAATTACGAGTAAAATAATTTTTTTAATAACCATATTTTTATCTATATTTAAAATTTTGTTAGATTCTTTCATTTCAAATATATAATCTACAAATATTTTTTCACAAAAAGTACGTAATCCTCTAGCACCTAATCCTAATTGAATAGTTTCATTTACTATAATATCCAAAGCATCCTCCGTAATATTCATGGATATTTTATCCATATTAAATAATTTTTTATATTGTTTTATTAAAGCATTTTTTGGTTCAATTAAAATTTTTTTTAATGTAATTTTATTTAATGGATCTAAATAGGTGATAATAGGAAATCTACCAATAAGTTCGGGAATTAATCCAAATTTTCTAAGATCATTAACTATAATATTTTGTAAATAATTTTTTTTTCTTTTTTCTTTTTTTATAATAAATCCAATAGAGAATTGATTAATTCTATCGGATATAATTTTTTCTATTCCATCAAATGTACCTCCAGCAATAAATAATATATTATCGGTATTAATTTGAATCATTTTTTGATCTGGATGTTTACGACCACCTTGTGGTGGAACATTAATAATAGTACCTTCTAATAACTTCAACAAAGCTTGTTGTACACCTTCACCGGATACATCTCTAGTAATAGATGGATTATTTTTTTTTCTAGCAATTTTATCAATTTCATCTATAAAAATAATTCCTTTTTCAGCATGATTTATATCATAATTTACAGATTGTAATAATCTTGTTAAGATAGATTCGACATCTTCTCCAACATATCCTGCTTCCGTTAAAGTAGTTGCATCTGCTATAGTAAAAGGAACTTTTAATAGTTTAGAAATACTTTTAGCGAGTAAAGTTTTTCCGGTACCTGTATTCCCAATTAATAAAATATTGGATTTTTCTATTTCTATATCATCTTTATTTTTATTTTTATCGTATTGTATACGTTTATAATGATTATATACAGCAACAGAAATAATTTTTTTTGCTTCATTTTGTCCTATAATATATTTATCTAAAAAATCTTTTATTTCTTTAGGTTTTTTTATTTGTATTTTTTGATTTTTTACATTATATATTTTTTCTTCAAAATCTTTTTTTTCCGTAGAAAATTTTTTATGAATTATAGAATATGTTTTTTCTATACAAAAATTACAAATATGCCCATTAATACCTGATATTAGAAATGTTATTTCATCTTTTTTTCTACCACAAAAATTACATTTTAAAAAATTTTCCATAAAAATATTCAGGATATATAATATGGAGCAAGCAAAGCTATATCATATCGCTACGACCTTAATTACCTTTGCTGTGTTCCCACCCTGGAGGATTTTTATTAGGGAGCTGATTATATAGAGCTTGCTCCAAGTTTGGCAAATATAAAAAAAAATTATAAATTCTTTAGTTTTTAAATATATATATCATTTTTTTTTAATAATTAATAAATTAATTATCAAGTAATAATAAAAAATTATTTCATGGTTATTAAATACATTTTTGTTACTGGTGGAGTAACTTCTTCATTGGGTAAAGGAATTATTTCTGCTTCCTTAGGAATGTTATTGAAAAGTAGAGGATATAAAATTACAATTCAAAAATTAGATCCTTATTTTAATGTAGACCCAGGGACATTAAATCCTTATGAACATGGAGAATGTTTCGTAACTCAAGATGGAGCTGAAACGGATTTAGATTTAGGTCATTATGAGCGGTTTTTAGATCAACCTACTACGAAAGATAATAATGTTACTTCTGGTCTTATATATAAAACGGTCATTGATAATGAACGAAAGGGCTATTATTTAGGAAAAACTGTACAAGTTATTCCTCATATTACAAATGAAATTAAAAGACGTATTAAAATGTTGGGATCATCCAATAATTATGATATTATTATTACTGAAATAGGAGGAACTGTTGGAGATATAGAATGTCTTCCTTATATTGAATCTGTTCGTCAATTAAAATGGGAATTAGGAGAATTAAATAGTTTAATAATTCATTTAACTTTATTACCATATATATCAGTTACTGGAGAAATAAAAACAAAGCCAACACAACATTCTGTTCGAAATTTAATGAAAAATGGGATTCAAGCAGATATTTTAGTATGTAGAACAGAAAAACACATATCTAAAAATATTCGAAATAAATTAGCATTATTTTGTAATGTAAAACCAGAATATGTAATTGAATCTATTAATACAAAAGTTATATATGATATTCCATATTTATTACATTTACAAAATTTTGATAAATCTGTTTTAGATCATTTAAATTTATCTACTTTTACATCCCCTAATTTGCATAAGTGGAAAATTTTTCTAAAAAAATATAAAAATCCTAAATATGAAATTAAAATTGCATTAGTTGGAAAATATGTTTCTCTACATGATTCTTATAAATCAATTACTGAAGCATTAATTCATGCAGGTACAGAAAATGAAATTTATGTTAATATAAAATGGATTTATTCAGAAAAAATAAAAGAAAATAATATAGAAGAATATTTTAATGAAATTTCAGGAATTTTAATTGCTCCTGGATTTGGAATTAGAGGAATAGAGGGTAAAATACTTGCAACAAAATATGCAAGAGAAAAAAAAATCCCTTTTTTAGGTATATGTTTAGGTATGCAAATAGCAGTAATTGAATTTGCTAGAAATGTATTAGAAATACGAAATGCGGAAAGTAATGAAACTAATCCATATGCTCCTTATCCAGTTATTAGTTTAATGAAAGAACAAAAAAATATTACAAAAAAGGGTGGGACTATGCGTTTAGGAAATTGGAAATGTTCTTTAATAAAAGGATCGAAAATTTTTTCTATTTATGGAGGGAAAAAAGAAATTATTGAAAGACATCGTCATAGGTATGAATTTAATAATGAATATTTAGAAAATTTTTCTAATGCTGGAATGAAAACTGTAGGAATAAATCCTGATACCGGATTAGTAGAAGCCATAGAATTAGATAATCATATTTTTTTTTTAGGGGTTCAGTTTCATCCTGAATATAAAAGCACAGTTTCTAATCCTCATCCTTTATTTAATTATTTTGTTCAAATTTCTAAAAATTATAAATCATTTGTTTATCATGGATAGAACTATTTTTAGTTATGAAGGATAAAAAATTAGATTATCAATCCACTATTGGGCTATTACTTATATTGTTTATTTTAACAATTTTTACATATTTTAATGTATCTGAGGATAAAAAATATTCTTCAGAAAAAATTATTAAAAAGGATCCTTTTTTTTTAAAAACATCATTGTCTAAAACAAAAAAAAAAATAAATAATTATTTTCATTTAGAAAATGATGTTTTAAAACTTAAAATTTCTAGTTTAGGAGGATCAATTAACGAAGTTTTTTTAAAAAAATATAAAGCTTATGATCCTATTCATTTATCTCATAATAAAAATCTTTATTTAATAAAAGACTCTAGTTTTTTATATAAGATGATTTTTTTTAAAAAAGAAAATTTAAAAAATAATAATAAAATTATAGATACTAGTTCTCTGTATTTTTATCCTTTTTTTTTAAAAAAAGTAGGAAATAATAATAGAGTTTTTATAATGAGAGCTAAAAATCCTTATGGAAAAGGATTTATAGAATATATATATATTATAAAGAAAAAAAATCAATATAATATTGATTTTTTTATTCGTACAGTAGGTTTTTCTTCTTATTTAATCGATAAGACTATTTCTATTGATTTAGAACAAAAAATTTTTTCTTTAGAAAAAGATAGAAATTGGGAAAATTCTTATACTCAGGTATATTATTCTTATAATAAAAATTATAAATCCAAAATAAATTATTTATCAGAAAAAAATTCAGAAGAAAAAAATATAAATAATTTAAATTGGATTGCTAATAAACAACAATTTTTTACTTCTATTTTTTTTTCAAAAAATCCTTTGAAAAATATTTTTATTCGTTCTGAAAATTTTTCTTCTGGAAATTTTTTAAAAAAAATTCAATCAAGATTTTTTTTAAAAATAAAAAATAATGATAATTTGAATCTTTCTTTTCAGTTATATTTTGGTCCATTAGATTTTTATTTATTAAAAAATATGAAAAAAAATATTGAAAATATTATTCCATTTGGTTGGGGTTTTTTAAAATGGATTAATAAATATTTTTTTTTAATCATTTTTCAATTTTTGGAAAAAACAAATTTAAATTATGGAATTATTATTATTTTAATGACTATTGTTGTAAAGTTAATACTATCACCAATAACTTATAAACAATATAAATTAAGTGCTATGATGAAATTAATTCGTCCTGAAATAGACGAATTAAATAATAAATTTAAAAATTCAGATCCATTAAAAAAACAAAGGGCTACAATGGAATTATATCGAAAAGCAGGAATAAATCCTATGTCTGGTTGTATTTCTACTTTATTTCAAATTCCTATTTTTTATTCATTATTCAAATTTTTTCCTACTCTCATTAATCTTAGAGGAAAATCTTTTTTTTGGG
The DNA here is from genome assembly GCF_000236405.1 of Blattabacterium sp. (Cryptocercus punctulatus) str. Cpu. NCBI lineage: Bacteria > Pseudomonadati > Bacteroidota > Flavobacteriia > Flavobacteriales > Blattabacteriaceae > Blattabacterium > Blattabacterium sp. (Cryptocercus punctulatus) str. Cpu. The sequence goes on from NC_016621.1 coordinate 217,443, forward strand.
TAGAAGATTTGACCTCATATGATTCCATTTTTGAATTACCATTTTCTATTCCATTTTATGGAAATCATATAAGTTTACTTACTTTATTATATTCATTAGCTCTTTTAATTTATACAAAATTAAGTAGTGATGGAAGAAATGATTATTCCAATAAAAATAATATTCCAGATATGCATTTTATGTTATATTTGATGCCTATAATCATGTTGTTTTTCATAAATAGTTATGCTTCTGGTCTTTCTCTTTATTATTTTACATCTAATGTAATCAATATTGGCTTGATTTTTTTTATTAAAAAATTTATGTTAAATGAAGATAAAATTCATAAAAAAATTCAAGAAAATAAAAAAAAACCAATAAAACATAATTATTGGAATCGTAAAATAAAAGAAATGATTGAGAAAAATAGAAAAGAATACTTTTATAAGTATAAAGAAAATAACAATCTTAATTAAAAGATGAGTTTTATTTTTTTTTGAGAAAAAAAATATAATTTATTATCATTTTTAAATTCTATAATTAAATTTCCTTTTTTAGTTATATTTCGTATAACTCCTTGAGTAAATTTTTTATGTTTATAATTATTATTAATAATCTCAAAAAAAGATATTTTATCTTTCATATAAAGGTTATTTATGTAATAATTTCTTATAAATTTTTCTCCATAAGTTATAAAAAGAAAACATTCTTTTTGAATGAAATAAATTAATTCATAAAAAAGTTTTTCTAATTGAAAATTTTTTTTAAGAATTTTTTTTAAAGAAGAAGCTTGAAATTTTTTATCAAATTTTATTTGATTTACATTCAATCCTATTCCAATAATAATTGCATATATTTTTTTATATAAAACATTATTTTCAATTAAAATTCCTCCTATTTTTTTATTAAATAAAATGATATCATTAGGCCATTTAATCCATATATTTTTATTATAAATAAATAATGTTTTATGAATTGCATTACTTATAATAAAATTGATAATATATCCTTTATTAATAGGAAAAATTATTGATTTTAAAAAAATACTAAAAGTCAAATTTTTTCCTTTTTCTGTCTCCCAATTGTTTTTCCCTACTCCTTTTCCATTTATTTGATTTATAGACCAAACTATAGTCCAATTTTTCATATGTTTTAATGTAATTCTTTTTATATACTGATTAGTAGAATCTACTTTTTGTAAAAAAATTAAATATATTGGCCAAATGAATTTTTTCAAAATATTTTATATTGAAAAATTTAAATTTTTTAGAATGAAAACCTTATTTTTGTTTTTTGAAATTAAAAAAATAATATAATAAAAATTCCGTTTTGTTATTAAATAAAATTATAGAAGGGATAAAAATTGTAAATGAAAAAGATATTTCTATTTTAAACTTTAAAAATAGAAAAAATTTTGTTTGTGATTATTTTGTTATTTGTGATGGAAAATCTAAAAGTCAAGTTTATGCTATTTTTAGATATATAGAAAAAATGACAATTGAAAAATTAAAAATAAAGCCTTGGCATATCGAAGGATCGGAAAATGGAGAGTGGATATTGATGGATTATATTTCTATTGTTGTACATATTTTCCAAAAAAAACTGAGATTATATTATAATTTAGAAAATATTTGGAATGAAAAATTATAATCATGCTTAGTTTATATATTTAGATAAATGAAGAAAATTTATGATAGATAAAAAAGTGAAAAGAAAAAATAACTTTTTTTGGATATATGCAGTTATATTAATTATATTTCTGGGAATATTTTTTTTTAAATCTTCTTTTTCTAATCCTAGAAAAATTGATCAAGATACCTTTTTTGAAATTCTCATGAAAGGGGAAATACAAAAAATAATAATAAAACATAGAGAAATTGTACATGTTTATTTGAAAAAAAAGTATTTATCTTCTAATAATCATATCAATCAATATGATATAAAAAATCAAAATTATCAAAAATTTATTATACATCCTTTACAATATGAATTTGAAATAGGAGATTTACAATTTTTTCAAAAAAAATTTGAAGAATACAAAAATAAATATAATCTAGATACAATTATTGATTTTAAAAATCAACAGGAATATACTATAACAAAATTTTTTTTTGATTATGGTATATTTCTAATATTGTTAATTATTTTTTGGATTTTTATATTTAGAAAAATTGGATCTTCTGCAGCTGGTCCAGGAAGTCAAATATTTAATATTGGAAAATCTAGAGCTAAATTATTTGATGAAAATGATAATGTTAAAATAACATTTAAGCAAGTTGCTGGTTTAGAAGAAGCTAAAGAAGAAGTACAAGAAATTGTAGAATTTTTAAAAAGTCCTAATAAATATACTAAACTAGGAGGTAAAATCCCTAAAGGTGTACTATTGATAGGTCCTCCTGGTACTGGAAAAACTTTATTAGCAAAAGCTGTAGCTGGTGAAGCTAAAGTTCCTTTTTTTTCCATTTCTGGTTCTGATTTTGTAGAAATGTTTGTTGGTGTAGGAGCTTCTAGAGTGAGAGATTTATTTGAAAAAGCAAAAGAAAAATCTCCTTGTATAATATTTATTGATGAAATTGATGCTATAGGAAGAGCGAGAGGAAAAAGTAATATAGCTGGATCTAATGATGAAAGAGAAAATACATTAAATCAATTACTTACAGAAATGGATGGATTTGGAACACATACAAATGTAATTGTTTTAGCAGCTACTAATAGATCTGATATTTTAGATAAAGCATTGCTTCGACCTGGTCGTTTTGATAGAACTATATTAGTAGATCCTCCTGAATTAAATGAAAGAAAAGAGATATTTAGGGTACATATTCAAAAACTTATATTATCTGATAAAGTAGATATTAATTTTTTAGCTAGGCAAACTCCAGGTTTTAGTGGAGCTGATATAGCAAATATTTGTAATGAATCTGCACTTATTGCAGCAAGAAAAAATAGATCTAAAATAGAAAATAAAGATTTTTTAGATGCTATAGATCGTATTATAGGTGGGTTAGAAAAAAAAAATAAGATTATTAAACCAAATGAAAAAAAAAGAATTGCTTATCATGAGGCGGGACATGCTGCAATAAGTTGGTTATTAGAACATGCATCTCCATTAGTTAAAGTAACAATTGTCCCAAGAGGAAAATCTTTAGGATCGGCATGGTATCTTCCTGAGGAAAGACAATTAACAACTCCAGAACAAATGAAAGATGAAATCTGTGCTTTACTTGCAGGTAGATCTGCAGAAGAAATTATTTTTAATAATATTTCAACAGGGGCCTTAAATGATTTAGAAAAAGTAACTAAACAAGCTCAATCTATGGTAGCAGTTTTTGGATTGAATGATAAAATTGGAAATATTTCTTATTATGATTCTACAGGACAAAATGAATTTTCTTTTTCTAAACCTTATAGTGAAAAAACTGCTCAAATTATAGATGAAGAAATATCAAAAATTATTACAGAACAATATAAAAGAGCTAAAAATATATTAAAAAATAATGAAAAAAAATTATCTATCCTTGCTAATGAATTATTAGAAAAAGAAGTTATTTTTAGAGAAGATTTAAAAAAAATATTTGGAGAAAGACCTTTTTCTGATGATATCGGAGATATGTTAACTACAGTTAATCATTTTTAATGAAAATAGAATTAATGAAAAAAAAAAATGATTTAGGGATAAGATTTTTTACCGGATTTATTTATGTTTTTATGATTATTTTTTCAATTGAAAAAGGAGAAAAGATTTTTAGAATGGTAATGATGATATTATCTTTTTTTTGTTTATTTGAATTTTTAGTTATTTTAAAAACAAATACAACTTTAATAAAAATAAATTCATTCTTTTTTTTATTTTCGATATTTTTAGATTTTCTTGTAGAAAAAGATATATTTTTATATATCATATGTTTTATCCCATATTCTATAACATTTTTTATTATTCAATTGTTTTCTAAAGGGGTTTCTCATCAAGAGAAAATAAGACAAATAAGTCATTTAACTTTTGGATTAGTATATGTTTTAATTCCATTTTTTTTAGCATCTTATATATATTCTAAATATGGAAAAGAATTAATTTTAGGTACATTTTTTCTTATATGGACAAATGATACTTTATCCTATTTGATAGGAATAAAATGGGGAAAAAGGAAAATAGATATATCTATATCTCCTAAAAAATCTATAGAAGGATTTATTGGAGGTTTATTTTTTTGTTTAATATTGGGAATATTATTATCCAATATTTGGGGAAAAAAATATTGGTTTATTCTTTCTTTTATCATTCCTATTTTTTCTACTATTGGAGATCTTGTAGAATCTACTATTAAAAGATCTTATAATGTAAAAAATTCAGGAATATGGTTTCCTGGACATGGTGGATTTTTAGATAGATTAGATAGTTTTATATTTGTCATACCAATTATAGCTACTATTGCTACTGGAATAGTATATTTTTTTTAAATAAAATATAGATGATCCATAAAGAAGGATTTCCATTTTTAATATATTTATTAATATTAATATTTGATAGGAATTTTTATTTCTATTTTTATATTTTCTAGATTTTTTAACTTATTTTTAATATTTTTTTTAATTATATTTTATGCATTTTTCCTTTTCTTTTTCAGAAATCCAAAAAAAAATTTATCTAAAAAAAAATTTAAAAATGATAATGAAGTGATTTCTCCTTCTGATGGAAAAATATTAGAAATAAAAAAAATTTTTGAAAGTGAATTTTTACAAAAAAATTGTATATGTATATCTATATTTATGTCTCCATTTGATGTACATGTAAATAGATTTCCAGTATCTGGAAAAATAATTTATGTTAGATATCATCCAGGTAAATATTGGTTAGCATGGAATAAAAAATCATCGTTAAATAACGAACGAACAACTACAGTTATAGAAACAATAAATACAAAAAAAAAAATACTATTTCGACAAATAGCTGGATTTTTAGCTCGTCGTATTATTCTTTATGCTAAAGAAAATTGTTTAGCTAAAAAAGGAGAAGAATTTGGATTTATTAAATTTGGATCTAGAATAGATATTTATCTACCATTAGATTCTATTATTTTTATCAAAAAAGGGGAAAAAGTTATTGGTGGAGAAACTATAATTTCTATGATACCATAAAAATAATAAAAAAACTAATCCCAATAAGGGGATTAGTTTTTTTATTATTTAACTTCTTCATAATCTACATCTTGGACATTTTCATTTCCTTTATTATTTTTTTCTTCATTATTTTTTTTATTAGAATCATTTGAATTATTATTTTTTTTATTGGAAGAATAAAGTTCTTGTGATGCATTAGCCCAAACTTCGTTTAATTTTTTCATACAAATATCAATAGATGAAAAATCTTTTTTACTGTGTGCCAGTCTTAATTCTTCTAAAGATTTTTTTATATTTTTTTTATTATTTTCAGATAATTTATCTCCATAATCTTTTAACTGTTTTTCAGATTGAAAAATCTGATTATCTGCGGAATTTAATTTATCTATTTCTCCTTTTATTTTTTCGTCTTTTTTTGCATTTTCTTCCGCTTCTCTTTTCATTTTTTCAATTTCCTCTTGATTTAACCCTGAAGAAGTTTCAATTCGTATAGATTGTTCTTTTCCAGTCCCTTTATTTTTTGCAGAAACATTAAGTATTCCATTAGCATCAATATCAAAACTAACCTCAATTTGAGGAATTCCTCTAGGTGAAGGAGGGATCTCAATGAGATCAAATCTTCCTATTTCTTTATTATCATTGAACATAGGTCTTTCTCCTTGTCCTACTCTTATAGTTACTGCAGATTGATTATCTGATGCTGTAGAAAAAATTTCTGATTTTTTAGTAGGAATAGTAGTATTGGATTCTATAAGTTTTGTAAAAACACCCCCTAAAGTTTCTATTCCTAAAGATAAAGGAGTTACATCAAGCAATAAAACATCTTGTACATCACCTGTTAAAACTCCTCCTTGTATAGCAGCACCAATAGCTACAACTTCATCTGGATTTACTCCTTTAGATGGTTTTTTTTTAAAAAATTCTTCAACTTTTTCTTGTACTTTTGGAATTCTCGTAGAACCTCCTACTAAAATAACTTCGTCAATATCTTTAGTAGATAATCCAGCTGATTCTAATGCTTTGGAACATGGATTAATAGATCTAAATATTAAATTTTCAGATAATTGTTCAAATTTAGATCGAGTTAATGTAAGAACCATATGTTTTGGCCCTGATTCTGTAGCAGTAATATATGGTAAATTTATTTCTGTTTTAGTAGAAGATGATAATTCTATTTTAGCTTTTTCAGAAGCTTCTTTTAAACGTTGTAAAGCCATAGGATCATTTCTAAGATCTATTTCTTCTTTAGATTTAAATTCATTGGATAAATAATCAATTATAACTTGATCAAAATTATCTCCTCCTAAATGTGTATCTCCATTAGTAGAAAGTACTTCGAAAACTCCATCTCCTAATTCTAAAATAGAAACATCGAATGTCCCACCACCTAAATCATATACTACTATTTTTTTATTTTGATTTTTTTTATCTAAACCATAAGCTAATGCTGCAGCTGTTGGCTCATTAATAATCCTTTCTACTTTCAATCCGGCAATTTCTCCAGCTTCTTTAGTAGCTTGTCTTTGGGCATCATTAAAATATGCTGGTACAGTAATAACTGCTCTATTTACTTTTTTTCCTAGATAATCTTCAGCTGTTTTTTTCATTTTTTGAAGTATCATAGCAGATATTTCTTGAGGTGCATATAATCTATTTTCTATATTAACACGTGGTGTGTTATTTCCACCTTTGACAATTTTATAAGGAATATGTTTTGATTCTTCTGTTACTTCAGAAAACATTCTACCCATAAAACGTTTAATTGAAAAAATAGTTTTTTGTGGATTCGTAACTGCTTGTCTTTTTGCAGGATCTCCTATTTTTCTTTCTCCATCTTCTATAAAAGCCACTATTGATGGAGTAGTCCTTTTACCTTCTGAATTAGGTATGACAACAGGATCATTTATTTCCATTACTGCAACACAAGAATTTGTTGTCCCTAAATCTATTCCTATAATTTTACTCATTTTTATTACTTTATTTTCATACTGTCATTCAATAGACAGTTCAATCATTATGCCATAATAAAGTTATAGAATGAATTACCATAATATCCTTTTAATAAAAAAAAAAATTGGAATAATAGTATGACAAAAAGTCATTTATATTCAAATTTTATTTTAAAATATCTTATATTTCTTAAATTAATTTATTTTGATTATGGATTTTTTAAGTTTTAAAACTATTAATAAAAATGATTCAAAAAATTGGATTATTATGGATGCAAAAGATCAATATTTAGGTAGATTTTCTACTAAGATTGCTTTAATAATAAGAGGAAAACATAAGACTAATTTTTCTCCAAATTTAGATTGTGGAGATTATGTAATTGTAATAAATTCTAAAAAAATTAAACTTACAGGAAAAAAATGGATTAATAAAAAATATATTCGTTATACTGGATATCCAGGAGGAAAAAAAATAATATTTGCTAAAGATCTTTTGATTAAAGATTCAACAAAAATAATATATAAATCTGTTAAAGGAATGCTTCCTAAAAATCGTTTGGGAAACAAAATTATAAAAAATCTTCATATTTATCCAAATTCTGAACATAAACATCAAGCCCAAAAACCAATTCAATTATATATAAAAAATTAATAAAAGATGATCCATACTATAGGAAGAAGAAAACGTTCTCTTGCACGTATTTATTTAAAACCTGGAAATAAAATTATTACGATTAATTCTAAAAAATTAGAAAAATATTTTCCAAAAAATATCCATGGAAAAATTTTATATCCTTTTCAATTAATAAATAATAATAAATTTGATATAAAAATAAAAGTTTGTGGAGGGGGATTTAATGGTCAAGCAGAAGCTATTTGTTTAGCTATATCTAGAGCACTTTGTAAATTAGACCCAGAAAATAGAAAAATATTAAAATTTAATGGATTATTAACTAGAGATTCTAGAAAAGTAGAAAGAAAAAAATTTGGTCAAAAAAAAGCAAGAAAAAAGTTTCAATTTTCAAAACGTTAGAGGATTGATTCAAAATTAAATAAAAAAAATGAAAGCTAATACTCAAGATTTATTAAAAGCAGGTGTACATTTTGGACATATTTCTCGAAAATGGAATCCAAAAATGCGTCCTTATATTTTCATGAAAAAAGGAGGATTTCATATTATAGATTTATCAAAAACTGTAATTAAACTAGATATAGCCTGTCAAGAATTAAAAAAAATTGTAACCTTGGGTAAAAAAATTTTATTAGTAGGAACAAAAATTCAGGCTAAAGAAAAAGTTTTTTTTTATGCAAAAAGTGTAAATATGCCTTGTGTAACGGAAAGATGGTTAGGGGGATTATTAACAAACTTTACTACTATTCGAAAATCAGTAAAGAAAATGAATAGTATAGAAAAAATGAAAAAAAATGGAACTTTCGATGCTTTATCTAAAAAAGAACGATTATTAATAAATAGGTTATATACAAAATTATATAGAAATTTAGGAAGTATTTCTTTTATGAATCATCTTCCAGGGGGTATTTTTTTGATAGATCCATTTAAAGAAAAAATAGCTTTATCAGAATCTATAAAATTAAAGATTCCTATTTTTGCTATGGTAGATACAAATACAGATCCAAATGGTATAGATTATCCAATCCCATCTAATGATGATTCATCTAAATCTATTGATATAATTTTACAATTTATTACAAAAGCAATTCAACAAGGTCATTTATTAAAAAAAAATGAACGTGAAGAAAAAAAATCTATAAATGAAAAATCATGAAAATTTCAATTTCTCAAATTTATAAACTAAGAAAAATTACTGGTATTGGAATAATGGATTGTAAGATAGCTTTAATTAAAACCAATGGAAATTTTGAAAAAGCAATCGATTTTTTAAGAAAAAAAGGAGAAAAAATAGCTATAAATCGTGCTTCTTTAAAAGTTAAAGCAGGTTCAATTATATCTTGTATAAATGCTGATCAAACATCTGGTACTATTATCGGTTTAAGTTGTGAAACAGATATTCTTTCCAAAAGTTCAGATTTTTTAAATTTTTTATCCAAATTATCTGATAAATCATTTTTATGCAATACAAAAGAAGATTTTTTATCTAGTTTATATCATGGAAATAGTATTCGAGAAATGATCTTTGAAAAGATTAGTGCTTTTAATGAAAAATTAGAATTAAAAATATTTGAGAAAATAAATTCCCCATTTGTGATAAATTATACGCATAATAATAAAATAGCTTCTTTAGTTGGATTTTCTTCTAAAATTCAAAAATCAATTGCAAAAAATATTGCTATGCATATTACAGCTATGAATCCAATAGCTATAGATAAAAAAGAAATACCCGAAAATTTAATGAAAAAAGAATTAGAAATAATTCGATTTCAGATAGAAAAAGAAAAAAAACCAGATCAAATAAAGGAAAAAATGATTTTTGGAAAAATAAAAAAATTTATAATGGAGAATACTTTATTGAATCAAAAATATATAAAAGATAACAATATAACTATTCAAGAATATATGAATAGATCATTTTCAAAAAATATAAAAATAAATTCTTATAAAAGAATAAGTATTTTTTAAATGAAAAAATTGATATTGATAATTTTAGATGGTTGGGGTTTATCTTCTTCTGAAAAATCTTATAGATCGGCTATTCATATTGCTAAAACTCCATTTATGGATTATTGTTATAAACATTATCCATTTAGTAAATTACAAGCATCTGGTTTATCTGTAGGATTACCATCAGGACAAATGGGAAATTCAGAAGTAGGTCATATAAATTTAGGATCTGGTAGAAAAGTAATTCAAAGTTTAGAAGAAATAAATAATTCTATTAAAAATAAATTTTTTCAAAAAAAAGTAAATTCTATTTTTGATTATATTTTTTATACTAAAAAAAGAATTCATTTTATTGGTTTATTATCAGATGGTGGTGTACATTCACATATAAATCATCTTTTTTATTTGCTTAAAATAGCTCATAAAAAACAGATCAATAATGTTTTTGTACATGCATTTACAGATGGACGTGATACTTCTCCTAAGAAAGGAATTTTTTATTTAAAAAATCTTTTGTCTTTTATGAAAAAAAATATTGGAAAATTATCTTCTGTTATTGGAAGATATTATTCCATGGATCGAGATAAACGATGGGAAAGAACTAAAATAGCATATGATGCTATCGTTCATTCAAAAGGATATTATTGTAAATCCGATAATATATTAAAATATATAGAATATTCTTATAATAAAGGTATTACTGATGAATTTTTAAAACCTATAATAAGTGTTGATAATTTTGGAAATCCTATTTCTAAAATAGAAAAAGAAGATGTAGTTTTTTGTTTTAATTTTCGTTCAGATCGATCAAGACAATTAACCGAATTTTTAACAAATAATCTTGAAAAGAATACGAAGAGTAATTCACTTTCTAAAATAGATAAATTAAATTTATATTATATAACTATGACTTGTTATAATCCTAAATATAAAAATATTAATGTTCTTTTCAAAAAAAAAAATTTATCAAATACTTTAGGAGAAATATTAGAAAAAGAAGGTAAAAAACAAATTCGTATAGCTGAAACCGAAAAATACCCACATGTTACTTTTTTTTTCTCAGGAGGCCGTGAAATTCCATTTATTGGAGAAACTCGGATTTTATGTAAATCTCCTAAAGTTACTACTTATGATCAAAAACCTGAAATGAATGCAAAACAAATTGTAAATAAAATTATTCCTGAATTAAAAAAAAAAGAAGTTGATTTTATTTGTTTAAACTTTGCAAATCCGGATATGGTAGGTCATACTGGAAAAATGAAAGAAACAATAAGAGCATGTGAATTTGTTGATTATTGTACAAAAATTTGTTCCGAAGAAGCTATAAAAAATTCATATACAGTTATTATAGTTGGAGATCATGGAAATGCCGATTATATGATTAATCCGGATGGAAGTCCAAATACTTATCATTCTAGTTCTTTTGTTCCTTTTATTCTTTTGGATCAAATATATAAAAATAATAAAAATATTCTTTTAAAAAAAATTGCATCTTTATCAGATGTTACTCCTACTATTCTTCAATTAATGAATTTACCGAAACCTAGTATTATGAATGGAATATCTATAATAAAAAAGATAAATAAATAGATATTATGGTTAAAACAATTGAAGAAATAATTCTTATAAAGAAAAGTGCTTTTTTAGCATCAAAAACATTAGGAATGTTAACTAAAGAAGTAAAACCAGGTATAAATACACTTTATTTAGATAAACTTGCTGAAACTTTTATTCGTGATCATGGAGGTACTCCTGCATTTTTGGGATTATATGATTTTCCAAATACTTTATGTGTTTCTCCTAATTACCAAGTTGTACATGGAGTTCCTAATCAAAATACCTTATATGAAGGAGATATTTTATCTATAGATTGTGGTGTATATATGAATGGCTTTTATGGAGAACATGCTTATACTTTTGAAGTTGGGAATGTTTCTAGTAAAATAAAAAAATTTCTTAATTGTTCAAAAAAATCTCTTTATATTGGATTATCTAAATGTAAAAAAGGAAATTATGTTGGTGATATAGGATATTCTATACAATCTTATATTGAAAATTATGGATATAGTGTGATAAAAAATCTTGTAGGTCATGGATTAGGAAAAAAAATGCACGAAAATCCTCAAATACCTAATTTTGGAAAAAAAGGAGAAGGTATCAAATTAAAGGAAGGTTTTGTTCTTTCTATAGAACCAATGGTTAATAAAGGAACTCCTGAAATCATCTTTCATAAAGATGGTTGGACTATTACAACTTTAGATAAAGATCTTTCTGCACATTATGAACATAATGTAGCTATTGTTGATGGACTCCCTTGTTTACTTTCTACTTACCGTTATATTTATAATGAACTTAATATTAATTCTTTAGAAGAAGAATTCTTTCAAAATGAAAAAATTAATATTGATAATTTTTAATTAAATTTTTGAATTTTAATTGTAATTTGTTATTAATTAATATAATTTGTTTCCTTTGTATATTCTAAAAAAAATTGAAATAAAATATGCCTACTATACAACAATTAATTAGAAAAGGTAGATCATCTATTTCTAAAAAAAGAAAATCTGTTGCATTAGGATTTTGTCCTCAACGAAGAGGTGTTTGTACACGGGTTTATACAACTACTCCAAAAAAACCTAATTCTGCTATGCGAAAAGTTGCTCGTGTACGTTTTACAAATGGTAAAGAAGTTATTTGTTATATAACTGGAGAAGGTCATAATCTTCAAGAACATTCTATAGTATTAGTAAAAGGTGGTAGAGTAAAGGATTTACCAGGAGTAAAATATAAAATTGTACGAGGAGCTCGTGATACTGCCGGAGTAAATGGAAGAAAAAAGAGCAGAAGTAAGTATGGAGCTAAAATTTCTAAAAAAGAAAAATAATTTCTATCTAAAATGAGAAAAATAAAGAAAAAAAGAAAAATATATTTTCCTGATCCACAATTTAATGATCCTCTAGTTTCTCGTTTTATTAATCATTTAATGAAAAATGGAAAAAAAAATTTAGCATATAAAATATTTTATGATGCTATGAAAGAAATAGAAAAGATTAAAGAAAAAGAAGAAAAATCAGCATTAGAAATATGGAAAAATGGATTAAAAAATGTAATGCCTCATGTAGAGGTAAAAAGTCGTCGTATGGGAGGATCTAATATTCAAATTCCTATTCCTATTTCTTCCAATAGTAAAATAACAAAAGGTATGAAATTACTTATATCTTGTGCTTCTATTAGAAGTGAAAAAAAAATGTCAAGTAAATTAGCTTTTGAAATATTAGATGCACATAAAGAACAAGGAGAAGCAATAAAAAGAAAAGAAAATATCCATAAAATTGCCGAAGCTAATAAAGCTTTTTCTCATTTTAGATTTTAGAAAAATGAAAAGGAACTTAAAATATACAAGAAATATAGGAATTGCGGCACATATTGATGCAGGTAAAACTACAACTACAGAAAGAATTTTATTTTATACTGGAATAAATCATAAAATCGGTGAAGTACATGATGGTGCTGCAACAATGGATTGGATGTTACAAGAACAAGAACGTGGAATTACTATTACTTCTGCTGCTACATTTTGTGAATGGATTTACAAAAATAAAAAATACCAAATTAATATTATTGATACTCCAGGTCATGTTGATTTTACGGTAGAAGTAGAAAGATCATTGAGAATATTAGATGGAATGGTAGTTTTATTTAGTGCAGTAGATGGTGTAGAACCACAATCAGAAACAATATGGAGACAAGCAGATAAATATAATATTCCTAGAATAGCTTTTGTAAATAAAATGGACCGTCAAGGATCAGATTTTTTTAATGTTTGTTTACAAATGAAAAAAATGTTGGGGGCTAATTCTATTCCATTACAAATTCCTATTGGATATGGAGATAATTTTATTGGAGTTGTAGATTTAATATCTAATAAAGCTATTGTATGGGATGAAAATAATTATGGTATTACCTATCAAGAAGGTCCTATCCCATTTGAAATGAAGAATATTGTAAAAAAATATCAAAATAAGATTATTGAATCTTTATCGGAGTATGATGATGTTATTATGGAAAAATTTTTGTATAATTCTTCTTCTATTTCTGAAGAAGAAATTATAAATTCTTTGCAAAAGAATACAATAAATATGAGAATAATTCCTGTATTTTGCGGTTCTTCTTTTAAGAATAAAGGAGTACAAGCAATGTTAGATGGAGTATGTCGTTACCTACCTTCTCCTCTTGAAGTTAAAGATATTGTAGGAGTTAATCCTATTAATCAAAAAATAGAAACGAGAAAAGCTAGTGAAAAAGATCCTTTTTCTGCTTTAGCGTTTAAAATATCTAGTGATCCATTTGTAGGAAAATTAGCTTTTTTTAGAGTATATTCTGGTAAAGTTCATGCTGGTTCATATAGTTTAAATACAAGATCTGGAAATAAAGAACGTATTTCTAGAATATATCAAATGCATGCTAATAAACAAAATCCTATTGGTAGTATAGAGGCAGGAGATATTGCTGCTATAGTAGGATTTAAAGATATTAAAACAGGGGATACTTTATGTGATGAAAAATTTCCAATTCTTTTAGAAAGTATATCTTTTCCAGATCCGGTTATTGGTATAGCGATTGAACCTAAATTTAAGTCAGATATAGATAAAATGAGTTTAGCACTATCTAAATTAATGGAAGAGGATCCTACTTTTCAAGTACGAACGGATAATTATACCGGACAAACTATTATTTCTGGTATGGGAGAATTACATTTAGAAATTCTTATAGACCGTATGAAAAGAGAATTTAAAGTAGAAGTAAATCAGGGTAAACCAAAAGTAGAATATAAAGAAGCTTTAACAGATTTAGTAGAACATAGAGAAATTTATAAAAAACAAACTGGAGGTAGAGGAAAATATGCAGATATATTATTTCGAGTAGAGCCGGGTAATATAGGGACATATGGATTAGAATTTATTAATAAAATAAAAGGTGGAAATATACCTAAAGAATATATTCCTTCTATAGAAAAAGGATGTAAAGAAATGATGAAAAATGGACCTTTATTAGGATATGAAATTGATAGTGCAAAAGTTACAGTATTAGATGGATCTTATCATTCTGTGGATTCTGATCAGTTATCTTTTGAAATAGCTGGTAAACTTGGTTTTAGAGCTGCCATAAAAAAATCTAATCCTGTTTTATTAGAACCAATTATGAAGTTAGAAGTAATAATTCCAGAAGAAAATATGGGAGATATTATAGGAGATTTAAATCGAAGAAGAGGGATGATTCGAAGTATGGATAATCGAAAAAATATCAAAGTGATTCAAGCAATAGTTCCATTATCTGAAATGTTTGGATATGTTACTATATTACGTACACTTTCTTCTGGAAGGGGTAATTCAGTTATGGAGTTCTCTCATTATGATATAGTTCCAAAAAATATTACGGATAATATTATTATGGGAAATAATTGTGTAACTAATAAAGAAAAAAAAATAATAAAAAATAAAAAGTATTGACAATATGGGTCATAATATAAAAATTAAATTAAAATCTTACGATTATAATTTATTAGATAAATCTGCTGAAAAAATTGTAAGCTCTGTTTTGCCAACAGGAGTTATTTTGAATGGTCCAGTACCATTACCTACTGAAAAAAAAATATTTACAGTTTTACGTTCCCCCCATGTAAATAAAAAATCTAGAGAACAATTTATGCTTCCAACTCATAAAAGACTGTTACAAATTCATAATGCATCGTCCAAAACAGTAGATGCTTTGATGAAATTAGAATTACCAAGTGGAGTTGAAGCTGAAATTAAAGTATAAATAAAATGAATGGATTAATAGGTATCCATCTTGGTATGAGTAGTATTTTTTCCCAAGATGGAAAAAATATTCCATGTACTATTATCAAAATTGGTCCATGTTATATAGTACAGATAAAAACTATAAAAAAAGATGGTTATTCATCTATTCAATTAGGAATAGAAGATAAAAATAAAAAAAATACGACTAATTCTTTAAAAGGACATTTTAAAAAAGCTGGGATTACCCCAAAAAAAAAACTTATAGAAATTAGAAATGTTTTTTTGATAGATAAAAAATATTTTAAATTAGGTAGTAAAATAAATCCAGATTTCCTTATAGAAGGAGAATTAGTTGACGTAAAAGGAATTTCTAAAGGTAAGGGATTTCAAGGTGTTGTAAAAAGACATAAATTTTCAGGAGTTGGAGAAAAAACTCATGGTCAACATAATCGTTTAAGATCTCCTGGATCTGTTGGAGCTGGATCGGATCCTTCACGTATTTTCAAAGGGAAAAAAATGGCTGGAAGAATGGGTGGAGGAAATGTAACTATTCAAAATTTGAAAATATTAAAAATAGATATATCTAAAAATATTTTAATATTAAAGGGGTCTGTTCCAGGAAATAAAAATTCATATTTAATGATAAAGAAAAAAAAATGGAATTAAAAATTTTGGATATTAAAGGAAATTATACAGATCGAAAAATTGAATTTAATGAAAAATTTTTTGGTAAAAAGTCTTATGATCATTCTATTTATTTAGAAATAAAGAGATATTTATCTGCACAGCGTCAAGGAACACATAAATCTAAAGAAAGAGGAGATTTATCTGGAAGTACTAGAAAATTACATAGGCAAAAAGGAACTGGTGGGTCTAGAAAAGGTAATATTAAAAATCCTATATTTAGAGGAGGTGGAAGAATTTTTGGACCACGTCCTAGACATTATTTTGAAAAAATAAATAAATTAACAAAGAATTTAGTAAAAAAAACAATTATAGGATATAAATTAAAGGAAAATAAAGTAAAAATTATAGAAGATTTTCAATTAAAAATTCCAAAAACTAAATTTATATTAAAAATATTGAAATTTTTGAAATTAGAAAATAAAAAATCATTAATGATAATTGAAAAACCAAATAAAAATTTATATTTATCATCTAGAAATTTAAAAAATTTTAAATTATTAAATATCAATGAATTAAATAGTTATTCTCTATTAAATTCTTTATATATTATTTTTTCTGAAAATTCAATGAAAAAAATTTATGAAATATTGAATAATTAGTTATATATATGATTTTAATCAAACCTGTTATTACGAATAAATCTTCTATAAATGAAAAGCAAACTTGTTATACTTTTTTTGTATGTATAAAAAGTAATAAAAATCAAATAAAAAAAGAAATAAATAAAGTATTTGGTGTTACTATAAAAAAAATTCGAACTATGATTTATCCTAGAAAAGATAAATCTAAATATACTAAAAAAGGATTTTTATATGGAAAAACAATTAGATTGAAAAAGGCTATTATTCAATTAAAAGAAAATCAAAAAATTGATTTTTTAAATCAAAAAAAAATTTAAATGTCAGTAAAAAAAATAAAACCTACAACACCTAGTCAACGATTTAAAATTATTAATAATTTTGATGAAATTACAAATTTTAATCCTGAAAAGTCTTTGACAAAAGGAAAATGTAAATCTGGAGGTAGAAATAATTTTGGAAGAATGACTATGCGTTATTTCGGAGGTGGGCATAAAAAAAAATATAGAATAATTGATTTTAAAAGAAGAAAATTTGGAATATCAGCTATTATAAAATCTATAGAATATGACCCAAATCGATCTTCTTTTATTTCTCTTTTACATTATAAAGATGGAGAAAAACATTATATTTTAGCTATAAATGGATTTAAAATAGGACAAAAAGTTATATCTGGAAAAAAAGTTCCTTTGAATATAGGTAATTCAACTTTTTTAAGTGAAATTCCATTAGGAACAAATATTTCTTGTATAGAATTAATTCCTGGACAAGGAGCTAAAATAGCTAGGAGTGCAGGATCTTATGCACAATTATTTGCAAAAGAAGGAAAATATGCAACTATAAAATTTCCTTCTGGAGAATTAAGAATAGTTTTGGTTTCTTGTATGGCTACTATCGGTATAGTTTCTAATTTAGATCATCAATTAGAAATATATGGAAAAGCTGGTAAAAATCGACATCTTGGAAGAAGACCTAGAACTAGAGGAGTAGCTATGAATCCAGTGGATCATCCTATGGGAGGAGGAGAAGGGAAAGCTTCTGGTGGTATACCTAGAAGTAGAAAAGGAATACCTTCTAAAGGATTTAGAACCCGGACTAAAAAGAAATATTCAGATAAATATATTTTGCAAAGAAGAAAAAAATAAATTTTTTATATTATGGCAAGATCTTTAAAAAAAGGACCATTTGTTTCTCAAAAATTGTATAAAAAAGTTTTGAAAAATATTAAACTTGAAAAAAAATCTATTATTAAAACATGGTCTAGACCATCTACAATTATTCCAGATTTTATAGGACAAACTTTTGCAGTTCATAATGGAAGACAATTTATTAATGTGTATATTACAGAAAATATGATTGGTCATAAATTAGGTGAATTTTCTCCTACTCGTACTTTTAGAGGCCATTCTGGTTCTAAAAATAAATTAAAAGTAAAAAGTTAGAATTTTCTTAAAAAAAATGAATTTTAAAGAAAAAACTATTGTTTCAGGGTCTTTAAATAGAATCCGAAGTTCTCCAAGAAAAATAAGATTAGTAGTTGATATTATTCGTAATAAAGAAATTAAAAATGCTTTGGATATATTAAAATATAGTAAAAAACATAGAATTTCTATTTCATTAAGAAAATTATTAATTTCTTTATTATCCAATTATAAAAAAAAATATATGGAAGATAATATTGATGAAAAATCTTTATGTATAAAGGAAATTAGAGTTGATCAAGGAAAAACTTTAAAAAGATTACGTCCTGTACCTCAAGGTAGAGGTCATAAAATTAGAAAAAGATCAAGTAATGTAGTAGTTACTTTAGGAAAGAGAAAATAAAAGTAAAATATATATGGGACAAAAAACTAATCCAATTGTTAATCGTTTAGGGATTGTTATGGGCTGGCAATCTAGTTGGTGTAATAATTATAAGGATAGAATACAAGAGGATTTTAAAGTTAGAAGGTATATAGAAACTCGTTTACTTAAAGGAATTGTTTCTCGAATTTTTATAGATAGAACTCTAAAATTTATAACGATAACTATTAGAACATCTAGACCAGCTCTTGTTATAGGAAAAAGAGGAGAAGAAGTGGATACTATTAGAAAAGAATTAAGAAAATTTACTCAAAAAGAAGTTCAAATTAATATATCTGAAGTAAGAAGACCAGAGTTAGATGCCCCTTTAGTAGCTAAAGGATTGGTTAGACAATTGGAAAATAGAATATCTTATAAAAAAATAATTAAATTATCTATTATTTCAGCTATGAGAATGAATGCTCAAGGTATAAAAATTCAGATTTCTGGAAGATTGAATGGATCTGAAATGGCTAGACGAGAATCTTATAAAGAAGGTCGAATTTCTCTTGGGACTTTTCGGGCAGATGTTGATTATCATATGGAAGTTGCTCATACAGTTTATGGAACTATCGGGATAAAAGTTTGGATTATGAAAGGAGAAATATATGGAAAAAAAGAATTATCTCCATTATTTGGATTACAACAACAAAAAAATCACGTTTTTATAATAATAAATTTTCTGCTTTTAAATAAAAAGAAAAAATATTAATTTTTTTATTAATATAATATCTAATTATTATTTTTATGTATGTTACAACCAAAAAAAACAAAATATAAAAAAAATCAAAAAGGTAGAATCCGGGGTAATGCTTCAAAAGGACTTATTCTTTCAAGAGGATTATATGGAATAAAAGCGATGGAAGGTACGTGGATTACATCTAGACAATTAGAAGCTGCTCGTGTAGCTGCTACTAGATATATGAAAAGAGAAGGAAGATTGTGGATAAATATTTTTCCAGATAAACCAATAACAAAAAAACCACAAGAAGTTCGTATGGGAAAAGGAAAAGGACCTGTAGAATTTTGGGTATCTATTGTTAAACCTGGAAGAATATTATTTGAAATAGATGGTGTAGAAATGATCATTGCTAAGGAAGCATTAAGATTAGCTTCTCAAAAATTTCCTATAAAAATGAAATTTATTTTTTCAAAAGAATTTGTAGAATGAAAAAATATTCGGAAATTCAAATTTTATCTATTAATGATATTAAAATAAATATACAAATTCAAAAAAAAATTTATCAAAAAATGAAATTTGATCAAGTTTTAAATTTTAAAAAAAATTTTATAAAAATTAGGATTTTGAGAAGATATATCGCTAAATTAAAAACTGAATTAAATAAAAAAATAAATGATAATAAATCAGGAAAATAATAGTATTACTATTCCTAGAAGAAATAGTAGAAAACAAAGAATAGGAATAGTAGTTAGTAATAAAATGAATAAAACAATTATTGTTTCTGAAACTAAAAAAGTAAAACATAAATATTACGGAAAAAGTATTTTAAAAAAGAAAAAATATATGGTTCATGATGAAGAAAATATATCCAAAAATGGCGATAAAGTAAAGATTATGGAAATAAAACCTATTAGTAAAAATAAATGTTGGAGATTAATTTCTGTTTTAGGTAAAATCGGATAATATGTTACAACAAGAATCTAGATGTAGAGTTTCTGATAATTCAGGAGCAAAAGTAGCTTTAATTATTCGTGTTCTAGGAGGATCTAAAAAAAAATATGCTTTTTTAGGTGATTCGATAGTTGTTACAATAAAATCGGCTATTTCTAGTGGTGGTATAGTAAAAAAAGGACAAATTGCTAAAGCAATAATAATTAGAACAAAAAAAAGAACGAGAAGAAAAGATGGATCTTATATAAGTTTTGATGATAATGCTTGTGTTTTAATAAATCCTTCTGGTGAGATGATGGGAACTCGAGTTTTTGGACCAGTAGCAAGAGAGTTAAGAGATTTGGAATATATGAAAATTATTTCTTTAGCTCAAGAAGTTTTATAAAGTTATATATAAAAGTTTATTTATTTAAATATGATAAAAAAAGGAGATAAAATTTCGATTTTATCAGGAAATTATAAGGGGTTAAAAGGAGTAATTTCAAAAGTTTTTCCAAAAAAAAAAAAAGTTATTGTATTTGGAATAAATATGATTCAAAAACATATTAAACCTAATGCAAAAAATCCTAAAGGAGGAATTATAAAAAAAGAAGCTCCTATACATATATCTAATTTAAAAAAAGAAGAAAAAAAGAAAATAGATGATTCCTTATCAGTCTAGATTAAAAAATTTATATAAAGAAAATATAGTTCCAAAGTTAATAAAAAAATTTGATTATGGTTCTATTATGGAAGTTCCTAGACTTAATAAAATAATTGTACATCAAGGTATTGGAAAAGCAACATTAGATAAGAAACTTATAGATTTTTCTATGAATGAAATAACATCTATTGTAGGGCAAAAAGCAGTTTTTTGTTATTCAAAACATGATGAATCTGGATTTAAATTAAGAAAAGGGATGCCAATAGGAGTAAAGGTTACTTTACGAAGGATAAAAATGTATGAATTTTTGGAAAGATTAATTACGGTTTCTTTACCTAGAGTGAGAGATTTTAATGGAGTAAAAATAAATAGTTTTGATAGATTTGGAAATTATAATATGGGGATTACGGAACAAGTAATTTATCCAGAAATTAATATTGATAAAATTAAAAAAAATATGGGAATGAATATTACATTTGTTACTTCCGCAAAAAGTAATTTAGAAGCTAAATTTCTTTTATTTTATTTTGGAATACCATTTCAAAAAAATGATAAATAAATGGCGAAAGAATCTGTAAAAGCAAGACAAATAAAAAGAGAAAAAATTGTATTAAAATATGCAAAAAAAAGAGAAAGTTTGAAAAAATCTAAAAGTTATGAATTATTGCAAAAACTTCCCCGAAATGCATCTCCGGTACGTTTAAGAAATAGATGTTCAATAAGTGGAAGAAGTAGAGGATATATGAGATTATTTGGTATATCTCGTATTGTTTTCAGAAGTATGGTTTCTCAAGGTCTTATACCTGGAGTAAAAAAAGCAAGTTGGTAACTGATATTATTATAAAAAAATAAAATATGAATACCGATCCTATTGCAGATTTTTTAACTAGAATTAGAAATGCTTGTATAGTAAAACACAAATTATTAAAAATTCCCTCTTCTAAATTAAAAAAAGAACTTTCTAAAATTCTATTAGAAAATGGTTATATTTTAGATTATAAATTGGAAAAAAAGGATAAGGAAATAATTAAAATTGCTTTAAAATATTTTAAAAATAATTCCGTAATTCAACGATTAATTAGAATAAGTAAACCAGGATTAAGAAAATATACTAAATATAAAAATATACCTCGGGTTTTAAATGGATTAGGAATTGCAATTATTTCTACTTCTTATGGTATAATAACAGATAAACAGGCAAGAAAAAAAAGATTAGGAGGTGAAATTTTATGTTATGTTTATTAAAAATTTTTTTGATTATGTCTAGAATTGGAAAAATGCCTATATCTATACCTAAGGATGTATATATAAATATTATTGATAATAAAATAATTATAAAAGGGAAATTAGGTATTTTAAGTCAAAAATTTTCCGAAAAAATAAAAATTATTTTTAAAAATGATAAATTATTTTTAAGTAGAATACAAGAAGATAAAAAAACTAAATCTTTACATGGATTATATCGTGTATTAATTGATAATATGGTTAAAGGAGTTACTAATGGATTTCAAAAGGAATTAGAATTAATTGGAATTGGATATAGAGTATCTTATTATGAAGAAATATTAGAATTTAATTTAGGTTTTTCTCATAAAATTATGATGAAAATTCCTAAAGAAATTTGTGCAGAAATAAAAATAAATAAAGGGCAAAATCCAATTCTTATATTAAAATCTTACGATAAACAACTTTTAGGTATGATAGCTTCTAAAATTCGTTCATTAAGAGTACCAGAACCATATAAAGGAAAAGGAATAAAATATTTAAAAGAATCTATTCGTAAAAAAACTGGAAAATCTGCTTAAATATTATGAAGGGAAATAAAAAAAAATTTAAAAAATTTTTAGGAACTAAAAAAAAACCTAGAATTACTGTTTTTAGAAGTAATAAAGCAATTTATGCACAAATAATTGATGATTTGTCTGGAAAAACTTTAGTATCTTCTTCTTCTAGAGAAAAAATATTTAGAAATAATATGAAAATAAAACAAACAAAAATAAAATTATCTAATGAAGTTGGAAAATTATTAGGAGAAAGAGCAAGTTTATTAAAAATAAAAAAGGTAATTTTTGATAGAGGAAAGTATTTATATCATGGTAGGATCAAATCCTTAGCAGAAGGGGTAAGAGAAATGGGTTTAGATTTTTGATTAAACTATGGTAATATTTTTAGATAAAAAAAGAAAACATTCAGGATTAGAACTAAAAGAAAAATTAGTTGGAGTTACAAGAGTGTGTAAAGTTACTAAAGGAAGAAGATATTTTAGTTTTAGTGCTATTGTTATTAAAGGAAATGAAGATGGAATGGTAGGATATGGATTTGGAAAATCTAAGGAAGCTACTGATGCTATTCGTAAAGCTGGGGAACAGGCTAAACGAAATTTATGTAAAGTTTGTATTTATAATGGAACTATACCACATGAACAAGAAGCTAGGTATGGTGGGGCTCATATTCTTATTAAACCAGCATCTGCAGGAACTGGTATTATAGCTGGGGGACCTTTAAGAGCAGTTCTTGAAACTGTAGGATTGAGAGATGTTTTATCAAAATCTAAAGGATCATCCAATCCCCATAATATAATTAAAGCTACAATTAAAGCTTTAAAATATATGAGAGATATTCAGATAATTTCTAAAGAAAGAGGTCTTTCTATTGAAAGAGTATATAATGGAGTGGAATATGTAAAATAAATAAAAAAATATAAATAAATTTTATTATGGAGTTAAATTTTTTGATTCCAAAAAAAGGATCTAAAAAAAAAAAGTTAAGATTAGGTAGAGGACAAGGTTCTGGAAAAGGTGGGACTTGTGGTAGAGGACATAAAGGATCAAAATCCCGTTCTGGATATTCTAAAAAATTGGGGTTTGAAGGGGGTCAAATGCCAATTCAAAGAAGAATTCCTAAATTTGGATTTAAAAATCCTAATAGAAAAAAATATTTTATAATTAATTTAGATTATTTACAAGAATTAGTAAATAAGAGAAAAATATCTGATATTATTAATCAACAAACATTATTAAATAATCGTTTATTAATGAAAAAAAATGGATTAATAAAAATTTTAGCAGGAAGAAAAATATTAAAAATTTCATTAAAAATTACTGCATCTAAATTTAGTAAAAAAGCTATTTTTTATATAAAAAAAGCAGGTGGAGAGGTTTTTTATATATGATATATATAGATTATTTTCATGAATAATTTTTTAATTATATTTCATAATATTTGGAATATAAGAGAATTACGGAAAAAAATAATAATAACTTTAAGTTTTTTATTAGTATATCGTTTTGGTGCATATATTCCTATTCCTGGAATTAATCCTTTAGGAATTGTAGATTTTATGAAGTCAATGAATTCAGGATCTAAAGGATTAATGCAAATTCTTTCTTCTTTTACGGGAGGTGCTTTTAATCGTGCTTCTATTTTAGCTTTAGGAATTATGCCATATATATCTGCTTCTATTATAATACAATTAATGTGTATTGTAATTCCATATTTACAAAAAGTACAAAGAGATGGAGAAAGTGGAAAAAGACATATCAATTTTATAACAAGATGGTTAACTGTTGGAATATGTTTAATTCAAGCTCCTTTATATCTTATTTCTTTAACTAAAAAATTTAGTCCTATTAATAATTCATCATCTTCTGATTTATTTTTATCCAATACTTATCTTTTGAATATAAATACTTTTTATGGAAAAATTTTATTTTGGACAATTGGAATAATAATATTAACTTCAGGTACCCTGTTTACTATGTGGTTAGGAGATAAAATAACGGATGAAGGGATAGGAAATGGAATTTCTTTAATAATTATGTCTGGAATTATAGTTCGTTTTCCAGATTCTATTGTAAAAGAAATTTATAATAAATTAAATATTGGAAATGGAGGAATGATTATTTTATTTTTTGAATTTTTATTATGGTTAATAGTAATTCTTTTTTGTATTGTAATTATTCAATCTATTAGAAAAATTCCCATTCAATATGTTTCTCATTATAAATCTTTAGGATTAAGTGCTAAATTGATTCATAAAAAACATCAGTATATTCCATTAAAAATGACTGCTGCAGGTGTAATGCCAATTATTTTTTCTCAAGCAATTATGCTTTTTCCATTAACTTTTTTTAATTACGTAAATAATGAGAAAATTAAAAATTTTTTTTATTTATTTCAAGATGTTTATGGTTTATGGTATAATTTAGCTTTTTCTATCTTGGTGATAATATTTACTTTTTTTTATACAGCAATTACTATCCCAGTAAATCAAATAGCTGATGATTTAAAAAGAAATGGAGGACATATCCCGAAAATAAAACCAGGTAAAGAAACTGTAGAATATATAGATTCCATTTTATCAAAAATAACACTTCCGGGAGCTATCTTATTAGCTATAATTGCAATACTACCATCTATAGTTTTTCGTATAGGGATTACTCAAAATTTTTCTTTATTTTATGGGGGAACTTCTTTATTAATAGTTGTAGGAGTTATGTTAGATCTTATACAACAAGTAGATATATATTTATTAAATTATTATTATGACGATTTAATGATGATAAAAAATCATAACAATAGTAGATATATTTCTAATAATAAAATGTAGTAATTTTATGTTTATTTTTATGTATATTATATATCTATAATGTAATAATTAATTTTATATTTTTATGTCTAAACAAAAGCATATCGAAGTAGATGGTATAATTATAGAATCTTCTCCAAATGCTATGTTCCGTGTTGAATTGGAAAATGGTTGTATTGTTAAGGCTCATATTTCAGGAAAAATGAGAATGCATTATATAAAAATTTTACCTGGTGATAAAGTGAGATTAGAAATGTCTTCATATGATTTAAATAGAGGTAGGATTACCTATAGATATTAAAAAATGATTCAAAAATTATTATATATATGAAAGTAAGGACTTCTTTAAAAAAACGAACAGATAATTGTAAATTTATTAGAAGAAAAGGACGTTTACGTATTATTAATAAAAAAAATCCTAGATTTAAACAAAGACAAGGTTAATTTTAATATTAAAAAAATGTATATTATTTTATGGCTAGAATTTCAGGAATAGATATTCCAAAATATAAAAGAGGAATTATTGGTCTTATGTCTTTATATGGAATAAGTAAAAGTTTATCAAGTAAAATTTTATTTCATGTTGGAATTGATGAAAATGTAAAAGTAGAAAGTTGGTCTGATGAAGATATTAGTAATATAAGAAAATATATATCAGATAATATAAAAATTGAAGGTGAATTAAGATCTGAAATTCAATTAAATATTAAAAGATTAATGGATATTGGATGTTATAGAGGGACTAGACATAGAAAAGGTCTTCCTTTGAGAGGGCAAAAAACTAAAAATAATTGTAGAACTAGAAAAGGAAGAAAAAAAACTGTAGCAAATAAGAAAAAAATAACAAAATAAAATTTTTTCATATAAAAAATATGGCAAAGTTATCATCGGGGAAAAAAAAATCAGTTGTAGTTGATCCATTAGGTGAAGCTCACATTCAATCTACATTTAATAATATTATTATTACATTAACGAATAAAAAAGGAGAGGTTATAGCATGGTCTTCAGCTGGAAAAATGAATTTTAAGGGTTCTAAAAAGAATACTCCTTATGCTGCTCAAATAACTGCAGAAAACGTAGCAAAAAAGGGATTAAATGCAGGAATTAAAAAAATTGAAGTAAAAGTAAAAGGTCCTGGAGCAGGTAGAGATGCGGCGATACGAGCTTTAAGTAATTCTGGAATTTTAGTAACTTTAATAAAAGATATTACCCCTTTACCTCATAATGGTTGTCGCCCACCAAAAAGAAGAAGAATTTAATTTTTTATAAATTATGGGAAGATATATAGGGCCAAAAACGAAAATTTCTCGTAAATTTGGAGAATGTATATATGGAGAAGATAAATATTTTGAAAGAAGAAAATATCCATCTGGAGAACATGGAAATAATCGCCGTAGAGGTAAACGATCAGAATATTTTATACAATTGATAGAAAAACAAAAAGCAAAATATACTTATGGTATATTAGAGCACCAATTTAAAAAATTATTTATAGAATCGTCAAGAAAAAAAGGAATTACTGGAGAA
Organism: Blattabacterium sp. (Cryptocercus punctulatus) str. Cpu; assembly: GCF_000236405.1. NCBI lineage: Bacteria > Pseudomonadati > Bacteroidota > Flavobacteriia > Flavobacteriales > Blattabacteriaceae > Blattabacterium > Blattabacterium sp. (Cryptocercus punctulatus) str. Cpu. The sequence continues at coordinate 244,369 of NC_016621.1, forward strand.
TTGTTATTACAATTCTGTGAATCTCGTCTTGATAATATTGTTTTTAGATTAAAATTTGCTCCATCTAGATCTTCAGCACGTCAGATAATTTCTCATAAGCATATTATGGTGAATAATACTATTGTTAATATTCCTTCTTTTAGATTAAAACCTGGGGATAAAATTGAAATAAGAGAAAAGTCAAAAAAACATCCAGTTATATTAGAATCTATAAATAAAAAAATAAGAATTATAGTAGAATGGTTAATTTTAGATGAAAAAAATATGTTTGGGATATTTAGAATCATGCCAAAAAGAATACAAATACCAGAAAATATTAAAGAACAGTTAATTGTTGAATTTTATTCAAAATAAGAATCAATATTATGGATATTCTAGATTTTGTTAAACCTAATAAAATTATAGTATCTGAATTTTCAGATTATAAGGGAGTTTTTCATTTAAAACCTTTAGAACCTGGTTATGGTATTACATTAGGAAATTCTTTAAGAAGAGTATTATTAAGTTCATTAAAAGGATTTGCGATAACTTCTATTAGAATTAAGGGTGTAAAATATGAATTTTCTACTATAGAAGGTGTAATTGAAGATGTTACTGAAATTATTTTAAATTTAAAAAAAATTCGTTTTAAACAGAAAGTATATGGAGTAACTAAAGAAATAGTTAATACTTTTTTGAATAAATATGAAAAAGTAACCGGAAAAATTTTTAATAAATTTATTTCTAATTTTCAAATTATAAATACAGATTTATTAATTTGTAATAAAAATAAATCCATTCCATTAGAAATAAGTTTTATTATTGAAGAAGGAAGAGGTTATGTTCCAGCAGAAGAAAATAAAAAAAATAATAATGATTTAATTGGAAATATTCCTATAGATTCTATTTATACTCCTATTAAAAATGTGAAATATACAATAGAAAATTGTCGTGTTGGGCAAAAAACAGATTTTGAAACCCTTTTATTAGAAATTAAAACGGATGGATCTATATGTCCTAAAATGGCATTAATGGAAGCTGCTAATATTTTAATTCAATATTTTTCTATTTTTTCATTAGAAAAAATTGGAAAAGAAGAGCCTGAAAAAATTGGAAAAGAAAATAAATATGATGAAGATTTTTTACGTATGCGTACATTATTAAAATCTAAATTAAATGAAATGGATTTATCTGTACGTACAAAAAATTGTTTAAAATCTGCTTTTATAGAAACTATAGCTGATTTAGTAATTCTTGATAAAACTAGTATGTTAAATATGAGAAATTTTGGAAAAAAATCATTAGAAGAATTGGAAATTAAAATGAAAAATAAAGGTTTATATTTTGGAATGAATATATCTGAATATAAAATAAATAATAAAAATAAATAGATTTTTTATTTTTATGAATCATAGAAAAAAAAATAATCATTTGAGTAGGAAATATGGACATAGAAAATCAATTTTATCTAATATGTCTTCATCTTTAATTAAAAATAAAAAAATTTTTACTACTCTTGCTAAAGCTAAAGCTTTAAAAAAATATGTAGAACCTATTATAACAAAATCTAAAATAAACACAACTCATTCTAAAAGAAATATTTTTTCTTTATTAAGAGATAAAATTGCGGTATCGGAACTTTTTAATGAATCTTTTAAAAAAGTTCGTGAACGTCCTGGTGGATATACAAGAATTATAAAAATTGGATTTCGTTCCGGAGATATGGCAAAAGTATCTCTTATTGAATTGGTAGATTTTAATAATATTTATAATTCTAAAAAAAATTTAAAATCAGTAAGACGTAGTGGAAAAAAGAAAAGGGTTAATCCAATAGAATAATGAGAAAAATAAAAATTATTAAAGCAAGACAAATATTAGATTCTAGGGGTAATCCTACTGTAGAAGTAGATGTTATTACAAATAATAATATATTAGGACGTGCTTCAGTACCATCTGGAGCCTCAAAAGGTGAAAATGAAGCTATTGAATTAAGAGATGGAAATACAGAATTTTTAGGTAATGGAGTTTTGAAAGCCGTTCATAATGTGAATAATATTATTGCTCCTGAATTAATAGGAAAATCTGTAATGGATCAATTATATATAGATAAATTAATTTTAAATTTAGATGGAACAAAAAATAAAAGAAGATTAGGGTCTAATGCAATTTTAGGAGTTTCTTTAGCAGTAACAAAAGCAGCATCTAAAGAATTAAATATTCCTATTTATAAATATATAGGAGGTGTATATGCACATTCACTACCGATTCCTTTAATAAATATTATAAATGGAGGTAAACATTCTGATAGTTCTATAGCATTTCAAGAATTTATGATAGTTCCTGTAGGTGCAAATACTTTTTTTGAATCTATTCAAATGGGATATAAAGTTTATTATAAATTAAAAGAAATTTTATCTAAAAAAGGATTATCTACAAATATTGGTGATGAAGGTGGTTTTTCTTCTAATTTTAATAATATTGAAGATGTATTAGATAATATTTTAGAATCTATACATTTATCAGGTTATGAACCTTATGATCAAATAGGTATAGCTTTAGATTGTGCTGCTTCTGAATTTTATAAAAAAGAAAAATATAATTATTCTAAATTTGAAAAAATTCAAAATAATAAAGAAAAAATAAAAAAATCTAGAAAAGAACATGTTGATTATTTATCGTTTTTAACGAAACGTTATCCAATTATATCTATAGAAGATGGAATGGATCAAAATGATTGGAATGGATGGAAATTATTAACTAATGAATTAGGTAAAGAAATTCAATTAGTTGGAGATGATCTTTTTGTTACACAAGTTGACAAATTAAATAAAGGAATAAAAGAAAAAATTGCAAATTCTATACTAATAAAACTTAATCAAGTAGGAACACTTACAGAAACTATAGAAACGATAAATATAGCAAAAAAAAATAAATATAATAATATTATTTCTCATCGTTCTGGAGATACAGAAGATACTTTTATAGCAGATCTTTCTGTTGCATTTAATATTGAACAAATTAAAACTGGTTCTATTTGTCGTTCGGAACGTACTTCAAAATATAATCAATTATTACGTATTGAAGAATTACTTGGAAAAAATTCTTATTATCCAAGATTATTTTTAAACTAAAAAAAATCGTTAAAGATTTTTTTTAGTTTAAAAATAATGGAATTAATAATCATATTAGTTTTTATTATAGGATATTTATTTATTACTATTGAGAATTTTATATCCTTAAACAAGGTAATTCCATCTATTCTTATGGCAACTATTTGTTGGTCATTAATTATGTTTTGGAATTTACCAGTTTTTGAATTAGATAACGCTTTAATTAAATGGAAAAATCCTAATTATTTATTATCACATCATTTAGGGAATGCTTCTGAAATTATTTTTTTTCTTATTGGATCTATGTCAATAGTTTCCATTATTGACATGTATTCTGGTTTTGAAGTTTTAATAAATTTTTTTTATTCCAATACAAAACGTAATTTTTTATGGATAATAAATTTATTGTCTTTTTTTTTATCTGCAATTATAGATAATCTTACAGCGACTATAATTTTAATTACTATTTTAAAAAAAATTATAGTTAATTATAAAGAACGATTATATTATTTAGGATTAATAATTATATCTGCTAATGCAGGTGGAGTATGGTCTCCAATAGGGGATATAACTACTACTATGTTATGGATTTCTAATAAAGTAACCACTATAAATCTTATAAAAAAAATATTTATACCATCTGTTTTATGTATGTGTGTGTCTACTTTTATAGGTTCATTAATGCCTGTTTTTAATGGAACCATTCAAATAAAAAAAAATAAATTATCAAAATCAGATTTTAAAAGAGGATTTTGGATATTAAAATTTGGGTTAGGTCTTATATTATTTGTTCCTATTTTAAAAAATATAACCGGCATTCCACCATATATGGGGATGATGTTTTCTTTTGGAATTCTTTGTTTAATTACCAATATTTATTATAAAAGTCATTTTTCTATGGATAGAATATTGAAAAAATTAGATTTTTCTAGTATATTATTTTTTTTAGGAATTTTACTTTCTATTTCTTCCTTAGAATCTTTAGGAAAATTGTATGATTTATCTAATTGGATTAGTAAGATAGTTTACTCATGGAAAATAAAAACTTTTATATTAGGATTAATATCTTCTTTTATAGATAATGTTCCTTTAATAGCAGCTATTATATCTATGTTTAATTATTCTATAGATCATGAATTTTGGTATTTTATAGCTTATATGTCTGGAACAGGAGGGAGTATTTTACTAATAGGATCAGCTTCTGGAATAACAGCTATGGGAATGGAAAAAATAGATTTTTTTTGGTATTTAAAAAAAATAAGTTGGTTAGCTTTTATAGGATTTTTATCTGGTTTTTTATATTTATTAATTTATCCATTTTTTTCTTTGTAATAATTCTATAAATGCACCTCCAAGATATGAAAAATGAAAAAATATAGGAAGAATTACAATTTCAAACCATAATGGAAGTGTATATAAAAAAATATGAATGAAAGCAATAATAAATAAAATAATTCCAGTTAGTCCTGCATAAGCTTTTTTAGCATTTTGTACAAAAAAAGCTGTTGTAATTCCTCCTAATAAAGCACTAAAAGCATAGAAGAAAAATAAAGTTATGAAAAAACTAGAAGGAGCATGAATAAATACATGTTGTATATTTTTCAATGGAATGAATTGTATATTGATAAACCAGTTTTTTATTAATTTTATGGAATAAATGATTTCAGTAATACTAACTAATATTCCTATGAATACTGCAAAAAAATTTCTATACATATAACATTATTAAAAAAAGTATTTTTTTTGTTATTTTGTAAAAATAAAATAATTTATTTTGTTATGTATCCTAAAATAAATTGGAATTATATAAAAAAATATGAGGATATTAATTTCTATTTTTGGAAAGGAATTTCCAAAATAGAAATTAATAGACCTAAATGTCATAATGCTTTTCGTGTAGAAACAGTAAAAGAAATGATAGATGCTATAGATATATGTCGGGATCGAAGAGATGTAGATATATTAATTATAACTGGATCTGGAAAAAAATCTTTTTGTTCTGGAGGAGATCAGAATCAAAGGGGATTAGGTGGTTATTTAGGAAAAGATGGAATTCCAAGATTAAATATTTTAGATTTTTATAAAAAAATTAGAGAAATACCTAAACCAGTTATTGCTATGGTAAATGGATTTTCTATAGGTGGGGGACATGTTTTACATGTAGTTTGTGATTTAACTATTTCCTCTAATAATGCTGTTTTTAGTCAAGTAGGACCAAAAGTAGGATCTTTTGATGGGGGATTTGGAGCTTCTTATTTAGCCCGTCATATTGGTCAAAAAAAAACACGAGAAATGTGGTTTTTATGTAAAAAATATTCTGCTAATGAGGCATTAAAAATGGGATTAATTAATAAAGTAGTTCCTCAAAATAAATTAGAAAAAACTACTATAAAATGGTGTCAATTAATCCAAAAACGGAGTCCAATGTCTTTGAGAATGATTAAACGTTGTTTAAATGCAGAATTAGATGGCCAACATGGATTGATGCAATTAGCTGGAGATGCTACTTTAATGTTTTATTTAATGGAAGAATCTCAAGAAGGAAAAAAAGCATTTTTAGAAAAAAGAGAACCCAATTTTAAAAAATTTACAAAATTTTTATGAATTTAAAATATTGGATTTATGCAATTCGTTTACATACTTTACTTCTATCTTTTTCTGGAATTACTTTAAGTTTTTTAATATCTAAATATAGAGGATATGGAGATTATTGTACTTATTTTTTATGTCTTATAACTGCTATATTTTTGCAAATATTAGCCAATATTTCAAATGATTATGGAGATAGTATAAAAGGAGTAGATAATTTTCGAAGAATTGGTCCAAATAGAACTGTTCAAAGTGGATTCATTTCATTAATTTCAATGAAAAAAGCAATAAATATATTTTCTATTTTATCTTTTATTTTTGGTTTTTTATTAATTTATAAATCTATTAGATTACAAAATATTTTTCTTTTTTTATTTTATTTTATAGGAATTTTAATTTGTATATATAGTTCTATTAAATATAGTATTGGTACTTATCCTTATGGATATTTAGGAATGGGAGATTTATCTGTTTTGATATTTTTTGGTTTTATTTCTATAGGAGGAAGTTATTTTTTATATACAAAATTTTATCCTTTAGATATATTTTTTTTATCTTTATCAATAGGGTTATTAAATATTTCTGTTTTAAATATTAATAATATGAGAGATATAGATAATGATTATAAAAATGGAAAATATACTTTAGCAGGAATATTAGGAATTAAATATGCAAAAATATACCATATTTTATCTATTATATTATCTATATTTTTAGGTTTTTTATTTAATTATTTAAATTATAAAAATTTATACCAATGGATTTTTTTTATATTCAATATTCCTTTTTTAATACAACATTTAAAAAAAATTATTTATATAAATAATCCAAAAGATTTTAATGATGAACTTAAAAAATTAGTTTTAATTACTTTTTTTTATTCTATGAGTATAGGTATAGGAATTCAATATTCTTATTATTAATAAATTAATAAATTAATAAATTAATACAAATAAAATGAAAATAACTTTTTTTACTCATAGTACATATATGTTAGAAATTCATAAAAATTTTTTATTGGTAGATCCTTTTTTTTCCGAAAATCCTATTTTTAATAATAATACATTATTATCAAATAAATATAATCAATTTTTTGAAAAAATTGATTATATTTTGTTGACTCATGCTCATTATGATCATGTATGTGATGTAGAAATTTTTGCAAAAAAATTTAATTCTTTAATTATATCAAATTATGAAATATCTAATTTTTTTAATAAAAAAGGATTAAAAACATATGGGATAAATTATGGATCTTTCATAACTTTTCCATTTGGAAAATTAAAATATGTTTGGGCTACTCATTCTAGTGTTTTTAAAGATGGTACTTATGGAGGTAATCCCGGAGGATTTCTTTTACATACAGATAAAGGAAATATTTATTTATCCGGAGATACTTCTTTAACATATGAAATGAAACTTATTCCTAAATTTGGAAAGTTAAAAATATCTATTCTTCCTATAGGAGGAATTTATACTATGGATGTTGAAGAAGCTATTTTTGCTTCTAATTTTTTACAATGTGATAAAATATTAGGAGTACATTACGATACTTTTGAATCCATAAAAATTAATCGAGAAAAAGCAAAAAAAAATTTTTTTGATAATCAAAAACAACTTTTTTTATTAGAAATGGGGGAATCAATATGGATTTAAATCTATTTTTTTAATAAATTAATTTTTGATAATATATTAAATATAAATAGTTATTAAATATGATAATAAATTATTTTTTTGAAAAAAAAAATTTTTTTTTAAAGAAAAAATAAAAAAATTCTAAAAGAACATTCAATTATAATATAATTTGGTACTTAATTTTAAAAAAAATAATAAGATAGGAATTGGAGAATGTAATCCATTATTGGATAATAATGCATTTAAAAATTTAAATATTTATGAAAAAGAATTGTTATATCTTTCTAAAAAGATAAATATTATCCAAAAAAATGAATCTTTTTATTATCATTCCTATATTTCTTATTCCTCAATTTTATTTGGATTAGAACAAGCTATTTTAGGGTTAAAAAATAGATATCCCATATTGTATGATTCTAAATTTACTATTGGTAAATCAGGTATTTCTATAAATAGCTTAATATGGTTATTTTCATTATCTAATATGAATATAGAAAATGAAGTAACAAAAATAGAAAAAGAGATTAATAAAGGTTTTTTATTTATTAAAATGAAAATAAGTCCAAAATTATTTCCTTATCAACTTATAGTTTTAAAAAAAATAAAAAAAAAGTATCCATATATAAAAATACGTATCGATGCAAATGGATCTTTTAAAAATAGTAAAGAAGCTATATATTATATTAATAAACTTTATGACATAAATATTGTTTATTCAGTAGAGCAACCTATAAAAATTGGAAATTGGAAAGATTTATCCAATATATGTAAAAAATCAAAATTACCTATAGCATTAGATGAAGAATTAATAGGAATTAATAATTTAAAATTTAAAAAAAGATTATTAGATATTATATCTCCTAAATATATAATATTAAAACCTAGTGTATGCGGAGGATTTTTCGGATCTAAGGAATGGATAATAGAAGCATATAAAAGAAAAATAAAATGGTGTATAAGTTCTTCTTTAGAGAGTAAAATAGGAATTAATGCAATAGCACAATGGACTTTTAAAATGGAAGAAAAATATAATAAGGGTATTCATGGATTAAATATAGGATATTTTCATAATGATTTTTATTCTCCTTTACATATAAAAAAAGGTTATATTTGGTATAATCCATTAAAAATATGGAAATTCAAGAATCTTATTTAAAAATAAGAATTAATTTTTCTTCAAAAAAAAAATCAAATCTTTTAATTTTTAAAGGTGATCCTTTATACCCATGGAAAAAATCTATTTTTTCTTTTTTAAAAAATTGGAATAATCGGAATCAATCGGTATTGATTAGTTTTACCTCTGGAACAACTGGAACCCCTAAAAAAGTTTTTTTTAATAAAAAATATATGTATGAATATGCAAAAAAAACGGTAGATTTTTTAAATTTAAAAAATAAAAAAATTAAAGGACTTTTATGCTTATCTCCAAATACAATAGCAGCACAAATGTTTTTAGTTCGTTCTATTATATTTCATTGGGATATTTATTGTATTCCTCCATCATCTAATCCTTTAAAAAATATAAAAGAATCTTTTGATATTGTATCTATGGTTCCAATGCAAGTTTATTCTAGTTTAAAAAGTTTGAAAAAAATAAGGATTCTTTTGATAGGTGGTTCCCCAATTTCCATTGATTTAGAAAAAAAACTCCAAAAAGTTACTACTATTTGTTATGCAACTTATGGAATGACAGAAACATTAGGGCATATAGCTTTAAAAAAAATTAATGGATTATATAAAACTAGTTATTATCAAACATTAAAAAATATTTCTATTAATATAGATAAAAGAAATTGTTTAGGAATATTTTCTCCATATTGTATAAATTCTTTCATTCAAACTAATGATATTGTTCATATGATTTCTAAAGATAAATTTAATTGGATAGGTAGATATGATAATATTATTAATAGTGGAGGAATAAAAATTATTCCTGAATTAGTCGAAAAAATAATATATCCTTTTATACCTTTTGACAAAAGATTTTTTATTTCTTCAATTCCAGATAAAATATTGGGAGAAAAAATAATACTAATTATTGAAGGATCTATTTTTTCTATTACAATTCCAAAATCTATTTTCATAGGAAAAAAAAGATTTTATAAGCCAAAAAATATTTTTTTTATACAAAATTTTATAGAAAATTCTTTAGGAAAATTGAAAAGAAAAGAAATTAAAAATAAATTAATGAAAAATATTATAAATAAACATTTATTTTAATTTTAGTATTTTTTTTTCGAAATGTGATTTTAATATAATAAAAAAAGATTCTGTATCTAAGTAATTATTATTTTTATTTTCATAAATATTATTTCCGTATATAAGTTTATATAAATCTTTAGTCATTATTCCAGATTGGATTAATTCTATGCAAGTTTCTTCCATTTTTTCCGAAAATTTTTTTAAACTAGAATTTTTATCCAAAAAAGCTCTATGTTTGAGTCCACGAGTCCAAGCAAAAATAGAAGCAACAGGATTTGTAGATGTTTTTATTCCTTTTTGATGTAATCTATAATGTCTAGTTATTGTACCATGTGCAGCTTCCGATTCTATTGTTTTTCCATCTGGAGTAAGTAAAATTGAAGTCATCATCCCTAATGACCCAAATCCTTGAGCTATAGTATCCGAATGAACATCTCCATCATAATTTTTGCAAGCCCATATAAATCCTCCCTTAGATTTTATTGCATAAGCTACCATATCATCAATCAAACGATGTTCGTAAGTAATTTTAATTTTTTCAAAAATTGATAAAAATTCTTTTTTATATATTTTATGAAAAATATCTTTGTATTTTCCATCATAATTTTTTAAAATAGTATTTTTTGTAGAAAGAAAAAGAGAATTTTTTTTGTAAACCGAATAATTAAAACAAGAACGGGCAAATCCATAGATAGATTGATCTGTATTATACATTGCCATGGAAATACCTGGATTTATAAAATGATGTATTTTAAAATTTTTAATTTTTTGTTTTTTATTATCTGGTATAAATTTAAGGTATAATTTTCCTTTTTCTTTAATAAGAATATCTATTGCATTATATTGATCTCCATATGCATGACGAGCAATACATATTGGATTTTTCCAATTTGGAATTGGACGAGGTATATTTTCTACTATAATAGGTTCTCTAAAAATAGTTCCATTTAGAATATTTCTTATTGTACCATTTGGAGATTTCCACTTTTTTTTTAAATTAAATTCTTTCATTCTTTCTTCATCAGGTGTAATTGTAGCACATTTAATTCCAACATTATATTTTTTTATTGCATGACCAGCTTCTATAGTAATTTGATCCTCTGTAAAGTTTCTATTATCTATTCCTAAGTCAAAATAGATAATTTTGATATCTAAATAAGGAATAATTAAATATTTTTTAATATATTTCCATATAATTCTAGCCATTTCATCTCCATTAATTTCTACTATAGGATTAGTCACTTTTATTTTTTTCATATTATAATTTTTTAATAAAAGAAATTATTATATTTATTTTTTTTTTAAAAACTATTTATTATAATATTCCATTTTATTGAATTTTTATTCTATATTCATCATCATTTTTATAAAAAAAAAATAGTTTTTTTCTACAAAATTTTAATAATATTGAAGATAAACTAATATCTTATTTTATTAGAAAAATTATTATATAAAAATAATATTATCGTAGTTGTACTGATGTCGAATATCCAACTATGTAAAAAAAAATTACAAAAATATTACTAATATTTATCAAATATTGATTACGGATGCTAATGCAATATTAAATTTCGATCCTTCTACAATAGTTATAGAGTAAATTTTTCTATTTTATCCTAGTTTTTTTTTATTTCATTATACCGAATAGCTCATCAATTATGAATTTTAAAAATATCAATCATTCCAAGAATGATAACTGAATATATTCATAAATCATATATATAGAAATTACTTTATAATAAAAAAAATATGCTTTTTTAGTACATTTTATTATTTTTCATAATACAAAAATTTTATTGATCAAAATAATAAGTGGAATAAATTTATGAACACTCAATATATTTTGTTTATATATATATATATATATATTCATAAATTATATCATAATTATAGATAATTTAATAATTAATAATAAATAAAAAGAATATTTACATAAATAAATCGATAGTCACTGTAAAAAAAATCTCCAATTTCTATGCATAAAGTATATATAAATACTTTTTATTATATATTCTTTATAATTGCAAAAATATGATAAAAAAAATTATTTTATATATTAAAATCCTAATTTTTTTTCATTTATATTTTTTTAACTAGAATAAAATGTTATCTGAATCAAAAAATAAAATATTTGTAGAATTAATAAAAAATTCTTCTAAAGAAGAAATTATTTGGATGTATGGATATATATCTGGAATATTACCTTATTTTCAAAAAAATTTAAAAGAATTTAAAAAAAATCAAGATACAATTACACTTGTATATGGAACAGAAACCGGAAATGCTAAAAATTTAGCTTTTTCTATTGTAGAAAAAGCTAAAAAAGAAAAAATTCAAATTAAATTAATAAGTTTAGATCAATATAATTTTATAGATTTAAAAAAAGAAAATTATTTTTTTATAATTATTAGCACATATGGAACAGGAGAACCTCCTTCATCCGCAAAATCTTTTTTTAATTTTATTTTTCAAGAAAAAAATCTTCGTTTAGAGAATATGAAATATGGTGTATTAGCATTAGGAAATAGTACATATTCTTTTTTTTGTAAAGCTGGTGAGGATTTAGATAAACGTTTATATGAAATGGGTGCAGATAGAAAAATACCATTATATAAATGTGATGTTGATTTTGAATCAAAATCAGAAAGTTGGTTTTTAAATTTTTTGAAAATATTTCAAATAAAAAAATTGGAAAAAAATATTTTAAAAAAAAATGAGGTAAAAAAAAAAATTCATGGAAAAATTTTGACTAATATACTTTTAAATGATAAAAAAAAAGGATCTAATAAAGAAATTCATCATATTGAAATTTTAATAAAAAATAATGAATTGGATAAAAATGATTATTCTCCAGGAGATTCTATAGCTATTATAGCAGAAAATTCTAAATATGAAGTAAAAAAAATTATAAATATTATCCAAAATAAAGATATTTTAGATAATTCAAATGAATTAAAAATGCTTTTTGATTTATTGAAAAAAATTAAATATTTTTTATTTATCGATAAATATGTTAAAAAAATATTCTATTTTAGTAGGAAAAATATTCCTAATAATAAAGAATGGAATTTTTTTGATCTTTTAAAAGAATTTCCTATAAAAAATAAAATTCTGTTAAAAGATTTAGTTAAAATAATGGATCCTATAAAACCTAGATTATATTCTATTTCTTCTTCTCCTAAAGTTCATCATTCTGAAATACATATTACAGTATCACGTCATCGTTTTCAAAAATATGGTATAATTAAATATGGATTTTGTTCTAATTTTATTTCTAAATTAAAAGTAGAAGATGATTTATTTTTTTATATACACAAAAATCATTTATTTAAGTTACCAAAATCTAATAAGGATATTATCCTTATTGGCACTGGTACTGGAATAGCCCCTTTTCGTTCTTTTTTATATGAAAGAGAATTTATAGGAGCAACCGGTAGAAATTGGCTTTTTTTTGGAGACCAATATTTTTATACGGATTTTTTATATCAAAAAGAAATACAAAATTGGAAAAAAAATGGAATACTACATCATGTAAGTCTTGCTTTTTCTAGAGATCAAAAAGATAAAATATATGTACAGAATAAAATATGGGAAAATAGAAAAGAATTTTTTTCATGGATAGAAAATGGGGCTTATATATATGTTTGTGGAAAAAAAAAACCTATGAGTATAGATGTTGAAACCACTATATATCGTATAATAAAAGAAGTTGGTGGATATTCTACAACAGAATTTTTTGTAAAAAAAATGATAGAGAATGGACGTTATTTAAAAGATGTATACTAATTTTTTTTACAAAAAATTTATTTTGATAATTAAATTGATTAATAATATGAAAAAATATAGTTTTTTATGGAAAAAATAATCTTTATTGGAGTTGGATCAAGAAGGTAACCTTTTGAATAAATTTTATAAATTCTAATTTTTATTTTGAAGAAATATATAAATTTTTTTTTAAAAAAATAATTTTTTCTACTATTTTTTTTTCCATTTTATATTTTGACTCTTTAGTCCATCCAGCTATATGAGGGGTTAAAATTACTTTATCGGAATGAATAAGATAAAAAAAATCTTTTGAAAGTTTACGGTGATAAAAAAAATCTTCAAAAGAAGATTTTTCATATTTTAATACATCTAAACAGGCTCCATATATTTTTCCATTTTTTAAGGCCATTACTAAATGGTCGATAAGTACACATCCTCCCCGAGATGTATTAATTAAATAAAAAGGTTTATAAAAATTTTTTATAAATCTTTCGTTAACCATTCCCTTAGTATTTTTTGTATAAGGGACATGTAAACTAATTATATCCGATTTTATAAAAATTGTTTGCATATTTACTTGTTTTGCATAAATATCTCCTACTTTAGGAAGTATATCATAACAAAATATTTTAGTTTCAAAACCGGAAAGTTTTTTAGCGAAGGCCTTTCCAGTATTACCATATCCAATAATTCCTATAGTTTTCCCCATTATTTCTGTTCCTCTATTATCTTCTCTATTCCACATACCTTTTTTAATTTCTTGATTAGAACGAATAATATGATTCATTATAGATAAAAGCATAGCTATAGCATGTTCTGCAACTGCATCTTTATTACCTTCTGGAGAAGAAATTATAGTAATCCCTTTTTTGAAAGCATAATTTTGATCTATATTTTCTATTCCAGATCCTATACGAGCTATAAATTTTATATTTATAGCCTTTTTAATTAATTTTTTATTTATTTTTAATCGACTTCTTAAAATAATTCCATCATATATAGATATAATTTTTAAAATTTTTTCTATAGGATCATAGTAATTTTCATCACAAATAATTCCTTCTTTTTTTAATTTATATATAATAAAAGGATGATTTTTATCTAAAATTAAAATTTTTTTTATCATATATTGATTAATAATAAGCTATTATTTAGTTATCAAAATTTATAGTTTTTTCAGTATTGACACTTTCATCAAGTTCAAGAATATTTTTTAAATTATTTTCATTTTCACTATTTTCTTCACATTCCTCCCAATTATATTTGGAATTTTTTTGTTTATGAAAAATTAATTTTTCATGATATACAAGATTTGGATCATTATATAGACTTTTCATATAATAAGCCCATATAGGTAATGCCATATTTGCTCCTTGTCCTAATTTTATATTTTCAAAATGAGCAAATCTATCTTCCCAACCTACCCAAACTCCAGTAGTTAAATTAGGAATCATACCTATAAACCATCCATCTGAATTTTCATTAGTAGTACCCGTTTTTCCTGCAATATTATCTAAAAAAAAATTATACTTATGTAATCTTTTAGCCGTCCCATACTTTACTACTCCTTCCATTAATTTTAACATCATATATGCCACTTCTTCACTAAATACTTGTCTTTTACTAAGATCTATTCGTTCTTTAATTAGTTTTCCATATTTATCCTCTATTTTTACTAAAATACTGGGTTTTATATAAAAACCATAATTAGTAAACGTATTAAAAGCTCCAGTCATTTCATATAAAGTTAAATCAGAAGATCCAAGAGCTATAGATGGATGTTCAGGTATCATGGATACTATCCCCATATTTTTTGCCAAATCTATTACTGGACCTGGAGTAATTTTTGCTATAAGCCTAGCAGAAATAGTATTAACGGATAATGCTAATCCATCTTTTAAAGTAAGTGACCCTCCATATTTTCCATTTGAATTTCTAGGACTCCATTTTCCTAAATGAAATTTTTCATTTGATATTTTTGTGCAAGGATTATAATGTAATTCCTTAATTGCTGCAGCATATAAAATTGGCTTAAATATAGAACCAACTTGCCGTTTTGTTTTAGCAACATGATCATATTGAAAATAATTAAAATCTATCCCCCCAACCCATGCTTTTATATATCCTGTATAAGGTTCTATAGATAACATACCTGCTTGAATAATACTCTTTTGATAACGAATAAAATCCCATGTTGATATCAATACCTTTTTGGATCCACTCCAGGTAAATATTTTTGTAGGTTTTGGTTTTTTTAATTCTTTTATAATTTTTTCCTCTTTCATTCCTTTTTGTTTAAGATCTTGATAAAGTTTTGTTCTATGTATGGCCGATAAGAAAATTCTATTTGTTTTTTCTGGAGTAATATTTAAAAATGGAGCATTTTTATTTTTTTTTTGAGAATTATTAAATAAAATTTGTAATTTACTAAGATGTTGTTTTACAGATTTTTCTGCATAATATTGCATTTTAGAATCAATAGATGTATATATTTTTAATCCACTAGAATAAAGATTTAGTTTTTCTCCAGTTTCTTTTTCATGGTCATTTAATGATTCTTGAATTTCTTTTTTCAAAAATTCACCATAATAAGTTAATAATTCAAAATTTTTTTTTTGCATTTTAAAATTTATTTTTACAGATTTTTTCAATTCTTTTTGATATTTATATTCATTTAATAAATCATATTTTCTCATTTGAGATAAAACTAAATTTTTTTGTTTTTTTGCTCTATAAGGATAAATTTTTGGATTATATAATGAAGGATTTTCTAACATACCAACTAACGTAGCACATTCACCCAAATTAAGTTCAGAAGCATTTTTATTAAAGTAAGTATGAGCTGCAGTTTCAATTCCTTTTGCATTATATAAAAAATCAAATTTATTATAATACATAGTAATAATTTCTTCTTTTGTATAACGTTTTTCTAATTCAATAGCCATCACCCATTCTAAAAGTTTTTGATGCATTCTTTGTAACTTATTTTTTGCAGATGGACCTGTAAAAAGTAGTTTAGCTAATTGTTGAGAAATAGTACTCCCACCTCCTTTTTTACCTAGAGAAATAATAGCTCTAAGAATAGATTTAGCATCAATTCCAGAATGATATTTAAAACGAATATCTTCCTTGGCTATGAGAGCATTAATAAGATTTTTTGGAAGTTTTTTATAAGTAATTAGAGTTCTATTTTCTGAAAAAAATTTTCCTAATAAAATTCCATTGGAATCATATATTTCCGATCCTATTTCCATTGTAGGATTTTCTATATTTTTAGTACTTGGTAAAGTACCTAAATAACCTTTAGAAGCTGCATAAAATATTAAAAAAATAGAAAAAATTCCTAAAAAAAAGAAAAACCAAAAATAAAAAATAAATTTACGAAAATAAAAACTAATTTTTTTTCTTTTTTTAGTATACACTTAAAAGAATTCTTTTTTTATTTGCATAATCTAAATTTTAGAATCATCTATTTATTTTTTATAGATTAATCTTTAAACGTTAATTCTGTTTTTTGAATGACATTAATTGTGGATAATTCCTCTAGAGGAGCCCCCTTTTGATTTTTTCTATTTTTTTCTAAAATTTCTTTAATTTTTTTTATTTCTATTATGAACCAAGTATTTGGATTTTTAATATAAGAAAACCACATTCGTTTTTTGAATACGTCAATCTTCATACATTGTGCAATTCCTTTCTCTGTATGTATTTTACTATTAATATCTGGAAAATCTTTTATCGATAATAAATAAGTGTCTAATTCATAATTTAAACAACATTTCAATTTACTGCATTGTCCAGTTAATTTTTCTATATTTATAGAAAGTTGTTGATATCTAGCTGAATTTGTCGTAACACTTTTAAAATTTTTTAACCAAGTAGAACAACATAGTTCTCTACCACAAGTGCCTATCCCTCCGATTTTTGCAGATTCTTGTCTATATCCTATTTGTTTCATTTCTATACGAATACGAAATGATAAAGCCAATCTTTTAATTAATTTTCTAAAATCAATTCTATTTTCCGATGTATAATAAAAAATAGCTTTTTCTCCATCTCCTTGATATTCTACATCACAAATTTTCATAGAAAGGTTCAAATTTTTTGCAATTTTTTTAGATTTTGAAAGATATATAGATTCTTTTTTTTTTAGAGATTTCCAAAGATTTATTTCTATATTCGTAGATTTTCTATATATTTTTTTTATTTTTAAAGAACTTAAATAAATATTTTTATTTCGTATCTGTAATTTTACCAATTCTCCAGTTAAAGTAACTATTCCAATATCATATCCAATAGATGTAGATTCTACAGTTACAAAATCCCCTTTACAAAGGGCTATTTTATCTTTATTATGAAAAAATTCTTTTCTATCATTTTTAAATTGAACTTCTACAATATCATATTCATCTCCAAAAGGAGATTTTATATTAGATAACCAATCTACTACATTAAGTTTTAAACATTGTTTTTTATTGGAAATATTATTTTCCTTGTTAATAAAACATTTATTCGTTAAACAACCGGGACATAATTTTTCCATTATTAAAATAATTTTAAAAACAAAAATAAAACTTTTATTCCTTTTTTATTTTTTTTGATATAAATTCATAAATACATGAATAAATATGAATAATAGAATTGCTGTATTTCCTGGTACTTTTGATCCAATTACTATAGGTCATTACGACATTATTATTAAATCTTTAAATTTATTTGATAAAATTATTATAGCTATTGGAAATAACTCGGAAAAAAATAATATGTTCTCTATTCAAAAAAGAAAAGAATGGATCAAAAAAACTTTTTTTCAGTTTCCTAAAATAGAAATAGAATTATTTAAAGGTTTAACTATTTCTTTTTGTAAAAAAAAAAAGGCTCAATTTGTATTGAGAGGAATTAGAAATCAATTAGATTTTGAATTTGAAAAGAATATTTATTATGCAAATAAAGAATTATATAAGAATAATTTTATTGAAACAATATTTATTCTTTCTTCTTATGATAAATCTTATATTAGTTCTTGTATGGTAAGAGATATTATAAAAAATGGAGGAAATTATACCATATTTGTTCCTAAATATGTACGAATTAATAAAAAATTTTTCTAAGTATCTAACCATTCAAGAATAATTTGTTTTTTTTCTATATTTGCGTCTAAAAGTTTTACTTTTACTTTATCTCCTAAATGATAAATTTTTCGTTTTTTTTTACCAATTATACTGTAATTATTGGAATTTAAAGTGTAAATATCTCCTTCAATATCACGTAATCGTACCATCCCTTCTGTTTGAAATGACAATAGATCAATGAAAACACTCCAGTCTGTAAATCCTGTAATAATTCCATCAAATTCTTTTCCTAGAAATTTTTTTATATATTTAACTTGTATATATTTTGAAAATTCTCTTTCTGCATCTATTGATAAACGCTCTTTATAACTACAATGGACTGCTTGTTTTTCATAAAAATCTAGAGATTTTAATTTAGATTCATTATTTTTAGTTAAATAATAATTTAATAAACGGTGTGCAATAATATCTGAATATCTTCTTATAGGAGAAGTAAAATGAGAATAATAAATAAAAGATAAGCCATAATGGCCTATGTTATTTGTGGAATATTTAGCTTTACTCATAGAACGAAGAATCAAATTTTCGATCATATTTTGTTCTGATTTACCTTGAATATTTTTTAATAAACCATTAAGAGATTTTTTTAGATTTTTTAAATCTAAGGAATAACCTAAGGGTTCTATTATTTTTTTTAAAATGAAAATCTTCTGAAAATCTGGTTTATCGTGTATTCTATAAATATACGTTTTGTTAGAAGGATTTCCATCTAAATTTAGACTAACAAATTCTGAAATTTTTCTATTCGCTAGTAACATAAATTCTTCTATTAAACGATGGGCTTCGTTATTTTTTTCTAAATCTAATTTATAAGGATTTTTTTTTTCATCTAAATGGATTTTTATTTCTACCTTATCCAAGTAAATAGATCCATTTTTTAATCTATTTTTAGTAAAAATTTTAGAAAAAGTAAACAAGGTATAAAGGTCTTTGTGAAAATCACCTCTTTTTTTTTCTATAATTTTTTGAACTTCTTCATATGTAAATCTTCTATTAGATCGTATAATTGTTTTTCCAAACCAACTTTTTAATATTTTTCCTTTACTATCTACATTAAAAATGGAAGAAAAACTTAATTTATCTTTTTCTGGATGTAAAGAACAAATATCATTGGACAATATTTTTGGAAGCATGGGAATGGATTTTCCAATAAAATAAATGGAATTGGAACGTGTATATGCTTCTTTATCTAATAAACTTCCTTCTTTTATATAATAAGTAACGTCTGCTATATGAATTCCAATTTCCCAAGTATTATAATTTAATTTTCTAATAGAAAGGGCATCATCAAAATCTTTTGCATCAAAAGGATCTATAGTAAATGTATTAATGTTTCGCATATCCCTTCTTCTAAGATTGTTATCTAAATTTTTTTTAAATACAATTTTTTTTGCTTCTTTTTCCACTTCTTTAGAAAATTCATAAGATAGACCATATTCTTCCAATAAAGAATAAATCTCTGTTGTATATTCTCCAGATTGTCCAAATACTTTAATGATTTCTCCTAAAGGATTTTTTAAATTTTTTGGCCATGTAATTATTCTAACTAATACTTTTTCATTAGGATGATATCCTTTTAATTTTTTTTTAGGAATATATATATTGACATGAATAGTCTTGTTATAAACTATGACTAATCCATATCTAGAATTAGATTTAATTTTTAATACTCCAATAAAATTTTCTCTATTTCTTTTTATTATTTTTATAACTTCACCTTCCATTTTTTTTCCTAATTTTTTATTTTTTATTTTTATTCGAACTAAATCTCCTTCTATAGCTCGATTAGTTTTTTTTTTAGGAATAAAAATTAATTTTTGAAATTCTTCTACATTTACAAATGCATACCCATAATTAGTTATAGTAATTAATCCAGTGACAGTAACCAAATTTCTATACTGATTTTTTTTTTCAATGGAATATTTTTTTTTCTTTTTTTCCAAATAAAATGGCATTTTAATTATTAATGGTTAAAATAAAAAATATACAATCTACGAGGTATTCTATACAACCTAAAAAAAATACTAGATAATTTTATCTCTATATTCTATGTCTATATATATATATATAACTAACTATCTAACTAAGTAGTATTGAATATTATTCCTTATCTTTGTAAAAGGTTTATAAGGATTGATTATTTTTTTTATTATACTATTATATATTTCAAATATAAAAAAATTTCTCTAAGATGACAGGTAAACGTATATTATATGTTTCTTCAGAATTATCTCCTTTTTCTTCAGAGACTTCTATTTCTTTATCGGTTTTAAAAGCTACTAAGTTTATGCAATCAATGGGAAATGATATTCGTATATTTATGCCCCGTTTTGGAATGATAAATGAACGAAGACATCAGTTACACGAAGTAATTCGTCTTTCAGGAATGAACTTAATGATCAATGACGTAGATCACCCTTTATTGATAAAGGTTGCATCTATTCCAGATGCAAGATTACAAGTTTATTTTATAGATAATGAAGATTTTTTTAAAAGAAAAGCTATGTATGAAGATGAAAATGGAATTTTTTTTTCTGATAATGACGAAAGAGCTTTATTTTTTACAAAAGGAGTTTTAGAATCTGTAAAAAAATTAAATTGGAGTCCTGATATTATTCATATATATGGTTGGATTAGTTCTTTTATTCCACTATATATTAAGAATTTTTATAAAAAAAATCCTATATATAGAAATACAAAAATTATTTCATCTATATATAATACACCATTTAAAGGATCTCTTAATAAAGATATTATTAAAAAAATAAAAATAGATGGAATAAAATCTAGAAAATTAAAATTATTAGAAAATCCTAATTATTTTAATATAATCAAGTTATGCATGTACTTTTCTGATGCAATAATAAAAGGAGATCTTTCATTTCCAAAAGATATAGATGATTATTTAGAAAAAAACAAATTATTGGTATTAAAATATTATCCTGTAGAAAAAATAGAAACTTTTTATAAAGAATTTTATAAAAAAACTGTTTTATAAAAGATTAATTAATCTATAATATAAAAAAAATAAAAAATTCTAATTATATAGGTTAGAATGTGTGGAATAATTGGTTACTTGGGATATAGAGAAGCTTATCCCATTATTATTAATGGATTAAAAAAATTAGAATATCGTGGATATGATAGTTCTGGAATAGCTATTTTTTATAATGGAAAATATAGTCTATATAAAACAAAAGGAAGAGTTTCTGAATTAGAAAAAAAAATTTTTTCAATAAAAGGAACAACAGGAATAGGACATACAAGATGGGCAACACATGGAATTCCAGATGATATTAATGCACATCCTCATGTTTCTAATTCTAAAAAACTTGTTTTAATTCATAATGGAATCATAGAAAATTATCATGCAATTAAAATTATTTTACTTAAAAATGGTTTCACTTTTCAAAGTGAAACAGATACTGAAGTTCTTGTAAATTTGATTGAATATATTCAAAAAAAAAACCAACTATCTTTAGAAGAAGCGGTACGAATTTCTTTGAATGAAGTAATTGGAGCTTATTCTATAGCTGTAATAGAAAAATCTGATCCAGATAGAATTGTTATTGCTAAATTAGGAAGTCCCCTTACATTGGGAATTAATGAAAAAGAATTTTTTATAGCATCTGATCCTATACCATTTATTGATTATACTAAAAATGCTATTTATTTAAAAGATGGTGAAATGGCTATCCTTAGAAAGAATAAAGAGTTAGATTTACGAAAAATTATCGATAATCATAAACTAAATCCAATAATTAAAGAACTAAAAATTAATCTCAAAGAGATTGAAAAAGGAGAATATAAACATTTTATGTTAAAAGAAATTTATGAACAACCAAAAACAATTTTGGACACTCTACGTGGTAGATTATTGATTTCTGATGGATTAATATGTATTGATGGAATTGAATCTAATAAGGATATTTTTATTAATGCAAAATGTATAACTATTGTTGCATGTGGAACTTCATGGCATTCAAGTTTAATTGGAGAATATTTATTGGAAGAATTAGCGCGGATTCCAGTAAAAGTAGAATATGCTTCGGAATTTAGATATAGAAATCCAATTATAGAAAAACAAAATATTGTTATAGTTATTTCTCAATCAGGAGAAACGGCAGATACTATAGCTGCCTTAAAATTAGCAAAAAAAAAAGGAGCTTTTGTTTTTGGTATTTGTAATGTTGCAGGATCTTATATTGCACGAAATGTGGATGCAGGTGCTTATACACATGCAGGCCCTGAAATTGGAGTTGCTTCTACAAAATCTTTTACATCTCAGATTACAGTACTTTTTTTATTAGCTTTGAAAATAGGAAAACATCGATCCACTATCACAAATATTCGTTATGAATTTTTATGTAAAGAACTTATATCTGTTCCAGAAAAAATGAATTTTACGTTAAAAATAGATAATACTCTCCAAAAAATATCTAAATTATATCATCATGTAAATAATTTTCTCTATTTAGGTAGAGGAATTAATTTTCCAGTATCTTTAGAAGGAGCATTAAAATTAAAAGAAATTTCTTATATTCATGCAGAAGGTTATCCTGCAGGAGAAATGAAACATGGACCTATTGCTTTAATAGATGAAAATATGCCTGTAGTAGTTATAGCTACTAAAAAAGGATATTATGAAAAAATAATAGGAAATATTCAAGAAATTAAAGCTAGAAAAGGCAAAATTATAGCTATTGTCAATGAAAGGGATATTCAAGTAAGTAAATTAGCAGATCATATAATAGAAATTCCAATTATTTCCGAAGAACTAAGTCCTTTAATTACAATTATTCCTCTTCAATTATTAGCATATCAAATTGCTGACCTAAGAGGAAAAAACGTAGATAGACCAAGAAATTTAGCAAAATCTGTAACTGTAGAATAATTTTTTTTATATTTTTTTATATTCTTTTATATATTTTTCTAAAGCTTTAGCCATAGAAGGAAATTCAGGAGTCGGAACTCTAATTGCAATTTTTAATCCAGCTTTATAAGCTGCATCTAAAGTATTTTTTCCAAAAGTAGCAATTTTTATATTATTTTGATCAAAATTAGGAAAATTTTCAAATAAAGACTTTATACATGCGGGACTAAAAAATACCAATATATCATAATATATTATTTTTTTTAAATCAGATAAATCACTAGAAGTTGTTTTATATAAAATTGCTCTTTTCCATGAAATATTTAGTTTATTTAACATTTTTGGTATTTCTAATTTTAATATATCTGAAGATGGTAAAAGAAATCTTTCGCTTGTATTTTTTTTGATAAAAGGTAATATATCTTTAAAAGATTTTTTTCCAATGTATATTTTTCTTTTTCTATATACGATATATTTTTGTAAATAATAAGCTATAGATTCTGTTTGACAAATATATTTCATGGAAATTGGAACTTTGAATCGCATAGATTCTGCTAATCTAAAATAATGGTCAACAGAGTTTTTACTTATGAAAAGAACTACCGTAAAATCAGAAAAATTAATTTTTTGTTTTCTTACCTCAATAGAAGACGCACCTTTTACTTCTATAAAAGATCTAAAATCTATTTTCACATTTTTGCTTAGTTCTAAATATGGAGAATTTGAACCTTTTAGAGATTGTGAAATGAGAATATTATTAATCTTCATCATTGTTTTTGTATATCATTGATTTATACAGAATAAAAATTTATAATTATGATTCAAATTCGCAAATTTACAAAAAAAGAAAGAATAAGAAAACAATTATTAAATAGTATTAAAAATTTTTTTAACAAAAAAAATTATTTTTTACTATTTTTTTTCATTTATTCAGATAATAGTATACCTATAAGTATTTATATTTCTAAAAAAAATATGATAAATATACTCACAGAAATTTTTTTTTTACAAAATTTTTTTTTTCATAAAAAATCTAAAGTAGATTTACTTTATAAAAAATATAATATTACAGAGAAAAAATTTCTCTATAATTACCATTTTTATACAAAAAAAATTGACAATCATATCGAAATTTTAAAAAAAGTACAATATAATTTAAAAATATTTTTTTTAAAAAATTTATTGAAAAATATAAAGGCAAAGAGCGGAATCGAACCGCTATAAGAGGTTTTGCAGACCCCTGCCTTTCCAATCGGCCACTATGCCAAAATTAGTTTATATCATCTAAAATAATACAAAATCTATCCACACTACTTCCCATAGGTGGATTTTCTTTACAAATCTTTATTTTTGTTTTTTTAATTAAATCTATCCTATATTTTTTTATTCTTTGTATTATTCTATAGGCTAAATTTTCCAATAATTTAGAATTAATAGCCATTTCTTCTTTTACAACACGGAACAAATATACATAATCGATAGTTTTTGATAAATCATCACTAATAGAAGCTTGATGAAAATCTAATTCTACTTCTATATTGACTGTATAATAAGATCCTAAAAAGGAATCCTCTGGCATACAACCATGAAATCCAAATAATTTTATATTCTCTAGAATAATTTTTCCCATTCGATTATTCTACTATAGAATATTTATAATTTTCTTCTACTTTTTTCCAATTAATAATATTCCAAAATGAATAAATATAATCGATTCTACGATTTTGATATTGTAGATAATATGCATGTTCCCAAACATCTAATCCTAATATAGGAATCCCTTCTTCATAACCTATCCCTAACATTAATGGATTATCTTGATTTTCTGTAGAACAAATAGTCAATTCTTTTTCTTTTACACATAGCCATGTCCATCCAGAACCAAACCGATTCATTGCTACAGTAGTAAATTTTTCTTTGAAAAGATCGAATGTTTTAAATTGTTTTTTAAAAACTTCATTTAGATATTTACTTGGAGGAATACTTTTTGAATGAGGTATTAATATTTCCCAAAATAAATTATGATTATAAAAACCTCCACTATTATTTCGTATTATTGGATTTTCAATATTCGCTCTTCTTAAAATTTCTTTTATAGATAAGTTTTCCATATCGGTTCCATTAATAACTTTGTTTAGATTATTGGTATATCCAGCATGATGTTTTATATAATGGATTTTCATAGTTTTTTGATCTATATAAGGTTCAAAATCCTTGTATAAATAAGATAATTTAGGAAGTTGGAATGACATATTTTTTTAATTCTAAAAAACAAATATAATTAAAAAGATCCAATATTAGGATTTGTTAAATTTTTTATTATTTACAAATATAAACTATGAAATTATAGATTTTATTCCAGGAAGTATTTTATTTTTTAAACTTTCTAACATAGCACCTCCTCCTGTAGATAAATAACTAATTTTTTTTTCACACTGTTCCATTTTTAATGAAGCAATAGAATCTCCACCACCAATTAAAGAAAAAGCTCCATTCTTAGTTGCATTGACAATAGCTCTTGCTATAGATTTAGTTCCTAAAGAAAAATTGGAGAATTCAAATACTCCTAATGGTCCATTCCAAAGAATAGTTTGGGAATTTTTGATGATTTTGCAAAAATACTTTATAGATTTAGGACCTAAATCTAACCCTTTCCATCCATTAGGAATAGAATAAATGGAAGAAATCTTAGTACTAGCATTATTTTTAAAAGAATCTGCTATTACTACATCTTTTGGAAAGGATATATTTGTTTTATCTTGTTTTTTATATTTATCAAAAATATTTTTTAATATTTTTTCAAGTTCATTATATTTATATTTATCTACAATAGAGTCCCCAACCTGTCCTCCTTGTATTTTGATAAAAGGATAGGCCATCCCACCTCCTATTAGTATATGATCGACTAAATTAATAAGGTTTTCTATAATAGATATTTTAGAATATATTTTTGCTCCTCCTAATAAAATTGTAATGGGTTTTTTCCCTGTTTCAAAAATCTTTTTTAAAGAATGGATTTCTTTTTTCATGAGAAATCCAATACATTTATTTTTTCCAAAAAATTTTGGAATAATAGTAATAGAAGAATGTAAACGATGAGATACTGAAAATGCGTCGTTAACATAAATATCTCCTAACTTTGATAACTGAAAAGCAAAATTTTCATCTCCTTCTTCTTCTTCTTTGTAAAATCGAATATTTTCCAACAATAAAATTTCTCCATTTTTTAATTCATTAACACGTTGCTCTACAATTTCTCCTATACAATATTCTGAAAATTTTATAGGAATTTGTAATTTTTTAGATAAATTAGAAACCATAAATTTTAAAGAATAAGTTTTAGAACGTTTCCCTTTTGGTCTTCCAAAATGAGATATTAATACTACTTTTCCATATTCATTAATTATTTTTTTAATGGTAGGAATACTATATTGGATCCGTGTGTCATCTAGTATTTTTTTAGATTTATTGTTGATAGGAACATTAAAATCAACTCTTACTATAGCGGTTTTATTTTTAAAATTAAAATCATTAACAGTTTTTATATCCTCTTTCATATTAAAATAATAAACAAAAATTATTAAAATATACAAACTTAATGTTAAGTATTGAATTTTTATTATGAAAAAAAAAGAACTCATAAAATGAAAAAAAAATCCAAATTTTTAATGTATTTTTATAAAATTTTAGGAAAAATGATAATTTCGATAGGATCTGATCATACAGGAATAAATTATAAAAAATTAATAATTAATTATTTGATTAAAAAAGGAGATAAGGTAAAAGATTTTGGATTATTTCGTTATGGAGAAAAGGTAGACTATCCAGATTATATTCATCCTACAGCAGAATTTGTAGAAAAAGGAAAAGCTGATTTGGGAATTGTACTTTGCGGAAGTGGAAATGGTGCAGCTATGATTGCTAATAAATATCCAAAAATTCGTGCTGCATTAGTATGGAAAAAAGAAATTGCTTTTTTAGCAAAAAGGCATAATAATGCCAATATTATTAGTTTACCAGCTCGTTTTATAGAAAATAAAAAAGAGGTTTTAGAAATAATAAAAATATTTATTCAAACAGATTTTGAAGGAGGAAGACATAAAATAAGAATAAAAAAAATTCCAATTAAAATAAATAATCCTCAGTAGCTCAGTTGGTCAGAGCACCTGACTGTTAATCAGGGTGTCGCTGGTTCGAATCCAGCCTGGGGAGCATATTTAAAAAAATGATTTATTATCAGATTTATAATGACGTATTTTTGATATTTTAAATACAATAATTTTGATTTTTTGTAAAATTATAAACTAATTTGATTACTTTTTTTTTGTTTTATCTAGATTTAGATTTAGTAATATAATATCGAATAATCTTGCATATTTCCATTCCATTTTTGCTTTATTTAAACGTATATTAATTTGAGATAAATCCTCATAATTTCTTGAAAAAAGTCTTTTTTTTAGTATTTTTAAGGAATTAACCATGATAAATATGGATAAAGTATCGTATGGATATCTTTTTTTCAAAGATAACCCCCCTTTTACATCTACATCAAATAAAACATGTTGACATTTATTCCAAATTTTAGATATTTCATTTTTTAGAGTTCCATAATATATGTTAGGATAAACTTCTTCCCATTCTAAAAAATGATTTTTTTCTATTTTAGAAAAAAATTTATTTGTAGAAATAAAATAATAATCTTTTCCATTTTTTTCATTATTCCGTATAGTACGTGTAGTACATGATATAGATAATTTTAATTTTGGGATTTTTGAAAGTAAATATTGTGATATAGTTGTTTTTCCAGATCCTGATGGCCCAGATAAAATAATTATTTTTCCTTTTTTCATTTTTCTATGATATCTATTTCATTTAAGAATGAAAATAAAAATATACTGTAATATTTTTTATTTATTATTTTTTAACTTTATCTGTATTAAGTAAAATAAAATTCCAAACAATATCACAATAATAATCTGAATTAAATTTAATATGAAAATAGGAATAGTAGGAGTCACCGGAATGGTAGGACGTGTAATGGTAGATCTATTAAAATGTAGGAATTTTCCAATAGAAAAATTATATCTTTCCGCTTCTGAAAAATCAATAGGAAAAAAATTTATTCATAATAATAAAAAATATAAAATAATTTGTATTAGAGAATTATTTTCAAAAAAACCTAATATTGTTTTATTTTCAGCTGGATCAGATGTATCTAAAAAATGGGCACCTCAATTTGCAAAAATTGGGACAACCGTAATAGATAATTCTTCTGCATGGAGAATGGACCCTAAAAAAAAACTGATAGTTCCTGAAATAAATGCTGATTCTTTATCTAAAGATGATAAAATTATTGCAAATCCTAATTGTTCTACTATTCAATTAGTCATGATATTATATCCATTACATATAGAATATGGAATTGATCGTGTTATTGTATCTACATACCAATCGGTTACTGGTACAGGAAAAAAAGCTTTGAATCAAATGAACAAGGAAAAAGATGGTTTTTTTTCTTATGAAAAAATATATCCATATCCTATTTATCAAAATGTGTTACCACATTGTGATGTTTTTGTAAAAAGTGGTTATACAATGGAAGAAATAAAATTAATAAAGGAAACTAAAAAAATTATAAATGATAACAATATAGCTATTACAGCAACTGCTGTACGGGTCCCAGTTATAGGAGGTCATTCAGAAAGTGTAAATATAACATTTAAAAAAAAACCTAATATTGATCATATATATAAAATTTTTTTGAAAAAAAAAGGAATTATTGTTCAAGATAATCCGAAACAAAATATTTATCCTATGCCATTATTTTCTCATGGAAAAGATGATGTATTCGTAGGACGAATTCGTAAAGATTATTCATGTTTAAATTCTTTAAATCTTTGGATTGTAGCAGATAATTTACGTAAAGGTTCAGCTACAAATGCAATACAAATTGCAGAATTATTAATAAAAAAAAAATATATTTAATATTTTATTTCTTTTTATCAATAATAAGAATATATTCTCCCAATATTTTTTGTATATTGTTATAATATAAAATCATTTCCTTAATATTCCCTCTTAATGTTTTTTGAAAAATTTTAGATATTTCCTTACATATAACGATATTTCTTTCCAATCCAAAAAAATATTTTAAATCGTTTAAAGTACGTAGTAATCTATGAGGAGATTCATATAATAAAAGAGTCCTATTTTCTATCGATAATTTTTCTAGTTTTATTTTTCTTTTTTTTTTTGGTAAAAATCCAATAAATGTAAATTCATTAATAGAAAGACCTGAAATTACTAATGCTGGAATAATTGAGGTTGGACCTGGTAAGCATTCTATAGAAATTGAATTTTTAATACAAGATCTAATCAATAAAAAACCAGGGTCAGATATACTAGGAGTACCAGCATTAGAAATTAATGCTAATTTTTTTCCCTCTTTTATTTTTTCTAAAATTGAAGGAATTATTTTATGTTCATTATAAATATGATAATTTTTTATAGGCGTTTTAATATTATAAAAATTTAACAATTTTTTTGAAACTTTATAATTTTCTACCAAAATCAAATCTACTTCATTTAATATTCGTAAACTTCTGAAAGTAAAATCTTCTAAATTTCCTATAGGAGTAGGTACGATATACAACATTTAATCGAATAAAAAAAAGGCTAATATATGAAAAAAAAATCATAATTTCTTTTTTTTTATCTATTTTTTATAGAATAAAAATATATAACTTTTGTCATTTTATCTATGATATTGTTTGGAATTATTTTTTATTTTTAGATTACAATAAAAATAGATTTAGATTATGTAAAATATTTTTTCAATTTTTTTAAATTTTCATTATCAAATAAATATATTATAGTTAATAATTTTATTCATAAATGCTAATGAAATAAAAAAAATGAAAGGTAAAGAATATATATTTAGAAGCCGTTTAGTATCTGGAGAGATTATTTTTAAGTATGATCTTAATGGTTTTTTAAGGGAAGTGATCTTTCCCGAAAAACTTTCTTTATCACATTATATATGGATAGGAAAATATATCCCTTATAATGAATCTATTATAAATAAAATGAAAAAAACAAAAGCGGCCTTTTCTATAGAGGAAATTCCTTCAGATTTATCTTTTAACCGTTTTTGGATAGATTATAGATATAAAGTAGGTAAAAAAAAAATGGCAGAAAATCTATGGAATAGAATGTCTTTATCTGATAGAATAAAAGCTTTATCTTATATTCCTCAATATTTAGATCATGTTAGACGTACAGGACATGATCAAGCATATCCTACAACATATTTAAATCAAAGATATTTTGATAGTTAACTATTTTTTTTTCTACTTATTAATATAATATTAATAGCTTTTTCTAAACTCAATGAATCAAAAAAAATTTTTTCTTCAATAGGAATTGATTGATTCTTATGTTTAATATAAATATTATATTTATTCACTTTTAAAAGTATTTCATATTCTTCAAATAATCCTAAAGATTTAGGTAGTTCTAAAAGTTTTAAAGCATCCTGTAAAGATATTGTATCAATTTTTTGATGAATTAATAAAGGAGAAAATTTTGGTTTTTCTTTATCTTTAAATTCTCCCATTTGAACAATAGGACCAAAACGAGCTATTTTAGAAAAAACTTTTTTATTAGATCTTGGATCCATACCTAAAAAACGAATTTTATGAATTTTATCTACATTTTTTTTTACATGTTCTATTTTTTTGTGAAATTCATCATAAAAATTTTTAATAATTTTATTCCAGGATACTTCTCCTTTTGCAATATTATCAAATTGTTTTTCTAAACTTGCTGTAAAATTGTAATCTACGATTTCTTGAAAATTTTTTTTTAAAAAATCAGTTATTAGAATTCCCATTTCTGTAGGAATAAATTTATTTTTTTCTATTTCAATAATTTCATCTTTTTTTTTAATAATAACATTTTTTTTTAAAATAAAAGATTCACGAATCTCAGTTTTTTTAATAATTTTTTGTGTATTTATATAATTTCTTTTTTGTATAGTAGAAATAATAGGAACATAAGTAGATGGTCTACCTATTCCTAATTTTTCTAAATTTTTTACTAAAGTAGCTTCATTATATCTTGGTAAATGTTTTGTAAAAATTTGTTTCGCTATGATTTCTTTTTTATGTAAAAAAATTCCTTCTTTAAATATTTCTAATAATTTTTTTTTATTATTTTCGTTAGAAACATTTTTTTTATTTATTTTCATAAAACCTTCGAATTTAATAGTTTTATTTGTGTAAATAAAATAATTGTCTAAATTTGAAGATTGGATATAAAAATTTTTTATATTAAATCGACAATCAGACATTTGTCCGATTATAGTTCGTTCCCATATAAGTTTATAAAGACGTTTTTGAGATAAGTCTAAAGTTTCTAAAGATATTTTTTTAATTTCTGTAGGATGTATTGCTTCGTGAGCTTCTTGAGAAAATCTATTAGATAAAAAATTTTTTTGAGATAAATATTTTTCTCCATAAAAAAAAAGAATATAATTCTTTATTTTGGATAAAATTTCTTTAGATAAATTGGTACTATCTGTACGAATATATGTTATATATCCTTTTTCATATAATTTTTGAGCTAAAAACATAGTTTTAGATATAGAATAATTTAATTTTTTACAAGATTCTTGTTGTAAAGTAGATGTTGTAAATGGTGGTGGAGGACTTTTTTTTTCTTGTTTAAGAATAATTTTTTTTATTAAAAAACTTGCATCAATACATGATAGTAAAATATTTTTCATTTTTTTTTCTCCTTCTATTTTTTTTTCCAATTTAGCATGAAGTATCATTTTTTTTTCGTAAGTAAAAATTCCAGATATTTGATATCCAGGAATAGGAATAAAATTTTGAATATTTTGTTCACGTTCTACTATCAATCTAACTGCTGCAGATTGTACTCTTCCTGCAGAAAGACCAGAATTAACCTTTTTCCATAAAATAGGAGATAATTGAAATCCTACTAATCTATCTAAAATACGTCTTGCTTGTTGTGCATAAACTAAATTATAATTAATGAATCTAGGATTATTTATCGCATCAAAAATAGCTTTTTTTGTTATTTCATGAAAAACAATTCTTCGAATTTTTTCATTTGGGATATTTAATATTTTATAAATTTGATAAGCTATAGCTTCACCTTCACGATCCTCATCAGAAGCTAACCATATTATATTATAATCTTTAATTAATTTTTTAAGATTTTGAACTATTTTTCTTTTTTTAGATAAAATAACATAATCAGGTTGAAAATTTTTTTTTATATTAACTCCTATTTTTTTTTCTGGAAGATCTATAAGATGTCCATAACTAGATACTACATAAAAATCTTTTCCAAGAAACATTTGTATAGTATGAGCTTTAGTAGGAGACTCCACAATTACTAAATTTTTGTTCATTTTATTGTTAATATTTATTTTTTCTATATATTTCTTTCAATAATAAAATTAACCATTGTTTTTAATGCTTCTTTAATTGTACTTTTGGGATAGTGATCTAATATTTTTAATGCATTATTACGAAATTTTATCATTTTTTTTTTAGCATATTCTATCCCTCCATTTTCCTTAACATAATCAATAATTTGATTTCTTTTTTTTTCATCATAATTATTTATAGAATTTAATATCCATTCTTGATTTTTTTGAGAAGATTTTTGAATAGCATAAATAAGTGGAAGTGTAATTTTTCTTTCTCTTAAATCCATTCCAATAGGTTTTCCAATTAAATTTTCATGAGATTCTTCATAATCAAATAAATCATCTTTTATTTGAAAAGCGATGCCAGTAAATCCTCCAAATTTTTTCATTTTTAAAGCCGTTTTTTCATCTGCATTTACTGAACGTGCTCCTCCTTCACAAGATGCTGCAATTAGACTAGCTGTTTTATGATAAATAATTTGATTATAAATTTTTTCATTAATGTCTAATTTTTTAGTTTTCTCCATTTGTAATAATTCTCCTTCACTCATATCTTTAATAGTTCTACAAATAATTTTAAGAAGATCATGATAATTATTATTTCTAGCTAATAAAAGACTTTTAGAAAGTAAATAATCTCCTATTAAAACAGCTATTTTATTTTTCCATATAGCATTGATAGAAAAAGTTCCACGACGAAGATTACTATTATCTATAACATCATCATGGATAAGAGTAGCAGTATGGATTAACTCAATTAAAGATGCAGTATGGTATGTTTTTTTTTGTATATTTCCTAACATTTTTGCAATTAAAAAAACAAACATAGGACGAATTTGTTTTCCTTTTCTATTAGTAATATAATGTGTAATTCTATTAACAATAGATACCTTGCTTTGTATAATATTAATGAATTGTTTTTCGAAAATTTTCATTTCTTTTTTGATGGAAATTTTCACCTTTTCAAGGATTTTTTTCATAATATTAAATATTTCATTTTTTAATATTATGGTTTTTTTAAGATTTATGTTATAATATTATAAAATTAACATAGCATCTCCGTAGGAATAGAATCTGTATTTTTCTTTTATAGCTATTTTATAAGCTTTCATGATTAATTCATATCCAGAAAAAGCTGCTATCATCATAAGTAATGTAGATTTTGGCATATGAAAATTGGTAATCATTGAATTAGCTATACTAAAATTATAAGGAGGAAATATAAATTTATTTGTCCATCCTGAAAAAGGATTTAAATATTTACTAGAAGAAACAGAGCTTTCAATAGCACGCATAGATGAAGTACCTACAACACATACACGTTTTTTTTGTTTAATAGTTTTATTAATAATACTACATACATTTTTTTCTATAAAACATTTTTCAGAATCCATCTTATGTTTAGATATATCTTCTACTTCGACTGGTAAAAAACTACCTAATCCAAGATGTAAAGTTATTTCTACTAAATTTATTCCTTTTATTTCTAATATTTTTAATAAATGTTTTGAAAAGTGAAATCCAGCTGTAGGAGCAGATACAGATCCTTCAATTTTTGCATAAATAGTTTGATAGCGTTTTTCATCACTTTTTTCTGGTAATCTTTTAATATATTTTGGTAAAGGTGTTTTTCCTAATTCTTTTATTTTTTTTATTAATTCTTCATGTGATCCATTAAAATGAAGTTGTAAAATTCTTCCTCTAGAAGTGGTATTATCTATTACTTCTCCTGTTAATCCACTTCCAAAATTTAATTTATTTCCGACTCTTACTTTTCTTGCAGGATCAACTAATACGTCCCAAGTACGATCTATAATATCCAATTCTCTTAGTAAAAAAACTTCTATTTTTGCTTCTGTTTTTTCTTTGTTTCCAAATAATTTTGCTGGAAAAACTTTTGTATTGTTGAGAATAATAGTATCTCCTTCTTCAAAATATTGATATAAATCTTTGAATAACTTATGTTCAATATTCTTATTTTTTCTATGAATAATCATTAATCTAGATTCGTCTCTTTCTTGGGTTGGTTGATAGGATAAAAGATTTAATGGAAATTCGAAATTAAAATCTGAAGTTCTCATAATTAAATTAGAAAAAAACAAATATACGAGGTATTATTTTTGATAAAAAAAATATATATATATTTGTAATATTATTTTTATAATATATATATAAATTATAAAAATACGAATTTTCAAAAAATTGTTCTTTATTTTTTAATTGAAAAAAAAAATAGCTTCTAGACCTAATTTTATTAATTTAAGGATTATTTAAAAAATTAATTAAGATTTTTACGTATTTGATATTATTTTTTTTACAACGAAGAGTTTGATCCTGGCTCAGGATGAACGCTAGCGGCGGGCTTAACACATGCAAGTCGAGGGGCAGCATGAAATTTATTTATTTAGATTTTGATGGCGACCGGCGGACGGGTGCGTAACACGTATGTAACCTACCTTTTTCTAGAAAATAGCCTGAGGAAACTCGGATTAATATTCTATAATACAGTATTTTCGCATGAAAATATTATTAAAGCAGAAATGCGGGAAAAGATGGGCATGCGCCCGATTAGTTAGTTGGTGGGGTAAAGGCCTACCAAGACGATGATCGGTAGGGGGCCTGAGAGGGTGATCCCCCACACTGGTACTGAGATACGGACCAGACTCCTACGGGAGGCAGCAGTGAGGAATATTGGTCAATGGAGGAAACTCTGAACCAGCCACGCCGCGTGCAGGAAGAATGCCTTATGGGTTGTAAACTGCTTTTGTTTAGGAATAAAAATTTCTACGTGATAGAAATTGTGAAGGTACTAAACGAATAAGTGTCGGCAAACTCCGTGCCAGCAGCCGCGGTAATACGGAGGACACAAGCGTTATCCGGATTTATTGGGTTTAAAGAGTGCGTAGGCGGTTTATTAAGTCAGTAGTGAAATGTTACAGCTTAACTGTTAAAATGGCTAATGATACTGATAGACTTGAGTGAGATTGGAGTAATTGGAATGTGTGGTGTAGCGGTGAAATGCATAGAGATCACACAGAACACCGATCGCGAAAGCAGGTTACTAAATCTATACTGACGCTGAGGCACGAAAGCGTGGGGAGCAAACAGGATTAGATACCCTGGTAGTCCACGCCGTAAACGATGATCACTAGTCGTTGGATTTTATTATTCAGTGGCTAAGCGAAAGTGATAAGTGATCCACCTGGGGAGTACGATCGCAAGGTTGAAACTCAAAGGAATTGACGGGGGCCCGCACAAGCGGTGGAGCATGTGGTTTAATTCGATGATACGCGAGGAACCTTACCAAGGTTTAAATGTACTACGAATAAGCTAGAAATAGTTTAGTCTTCGGACGGAGTACAAGATGCTGCATGGTTGTCGTCAGCTCGTGCCGTGAGGTGTTGGGTTAAGTCCCTCAACGAGCGCAACCCTCATTGTTAGTTGCCAACGAATAATGTCGGGGACTCTAGCAAGACTGCCGACGTAAGTCGAGAGGAAGGTGGGGACGACGTCAAATCATCACCGGCTCTTATACCTTGGGCTACACACGTGCTACAATGGTCGGTACAAAGGGTTGCTATTGAGTAATCATAAGCTAATCTCTAAAAACCGATCTCAGTTCGGATTGGAGTCTGCAACTCGACTCTATGAAGTTGGAATCGCTAGTAATCGCATATCAGCCATGATGCGGTGAATACGTTCCCGGGCCTTGTACACACCGCCCGTCAAGCCATGGAAGTCGGGGGGACCTGAAATTGGTGACCATAAAAGGAACTGCTTAAGGTAAAATCGATAACTGGGGCTAAGTCGTAACAAGGTAGCCGTACCGGAAGGTGTGGCTGGAACATCTCTTTTTTTAGAGTAATTTGTAATATATCTTAATTAAAATATTTTTAAAAAAAATTAAAGAATTAGGCTAGAAGTTTCTTTTATTGATAAAAAAATAAGTGTAGTAGAAAGAGATTGATGATAAATAATAATTGTATCAGTCTCGTAGCTCAGACGGTTAGAGCGCTACACTGATAATGTAGAGGTCCGCGGTTCAATTCCGCGCGAGACTACTTTCCCAAAAAAAGGGGGGGGGGATTAGCTCAGCTGGCTAGAGCACCTGTTTTGCACGCAGGAGGTCATCGGTTCGACTCCGATATTCTCCATTTTATTTAAAATATATAAAGTTCTTTGAAATAACATACTATAATGAGGAAAGAAAAAAAAGCTAAGTAAGGGCGTATGGTGGATGCCTTGGCTCTGAGAGGCGAAGAAGGACGTGATAAGCTGCGATAAGCTGCGGGTATTGGCACATACAAATTAATCCGCAGATTTCCGAATGGGGAAACCTATCATATTAACTATATGATATTACTTTTTTAAAGTAATGCTAACCTAGAGAACTGAAACATCTAAGTATCTAGAGGAAAAGAAAACAAAAGTGATTCCGTTAGTAGTGGCGAGCGAAATCGGAAAAGCCCAAACTATTATGGTTTAGGCCATAGTGGGGTTGTAGGTCTACAATAAAGGATTATTTTTATATAGTAGAATGATTTGGAAAAATCAATCATAGAAGGTGATATTCCTGTATACGAAATAGAGAAATAAGCTAGTAGTAACCTGATTAGGACGGGACACGGGAAATCTTGTCTGAATCCACCGGGACCATCCGGTAAGGCTAAATACTACTCAGAGACCGATAGTGAACTAGTACCGTGAGGGAAAGGTGAAAAGTACTTCGAATAGAAGGGTGAAATAGATCCTGAAACCATACGCTTACAAGCTGTCGTAGCCCTCTTAATTTTTTAAGAGTAGGGTGACGACGTGCCTTTTGCATAATGAACCTACGAGTTAATTTTTCCGGCAAGGTTAAGTAGTTCAGCTATGGAGCCGTAGCGAAAGCGAGTCTGAATAGGGCATTTAGTCGGAAGAATTAGACGCGAAACCGAGTGATCTACCCATGAGCAGGTTGAAACTGTGGTAACACATAGTGGAGGACCGAACCGGTTGACGTTGAAAAGTCTTCGGATGACTTGTGGGTAGGGGTGAAAGGCTAATCAAACTCGGAGATAGCTCGTACTCCCCGAAATGCATTTAGGTGCAGCATCGTGTTAAATATAACAGAGGTAGAGCTACTGATTGGATGAAGGGGTTTCATCACCTGCTAATTCCTGATAAACTCCGAATGCTGTTATTATGTTTCACGGTAGTGAGGGCATGGGTGCTAAGATCCATGTCCAAGAGGGAAACAACCCAGACCATCAGTTAAGGCCCCTAAGTATATATTAAGTTGTATAAACAAAGTTTAATTACACAGACAGCTAGGATGTTAGCTTGGAAGCAGCTATTCATTTAAAGAGTGCGTAACAGCTCACTAGTCGAGTGATTGAGCGTGGATA